>JBEGTC010000006.1:0-21336 GCA_041179565.1 Actinomycetota bacterium | reverse complement strand
TCTAGGCCCACCCCGCACTAACAACGGGGACCTAGCTCAATTGGTAGAGCACCGCCTTTGCAAGGCGGGGGTTAGGGGTTCGATTCCCCTGGTCTCCACTGAAAAGCCCACCGTATGGTGGGTTTTTTATTATCACTTCCAGATAGAGCAGCGATTGGAAAAATAATGACAACAGCAACTTTGCATACATCTCTCGGTGACATCGTTATCGAGCTCTTCCCAGATCATGCACCGAAGACAGTTAAGAACTTCACCGATCTTGCAACTGGTGCGATTGAGTGGACACACCCAGCGACTGGAAAGAAGACCAACGAGAAGCTTTACGACGGCACCGTCTTTCACCGCGTCATTAGCGGCTTCATGATCCAAGGTGGAGATCCACTTGGTCAGGGCTTCGGTGGTCCAGGTTATGCATTTGCCGATGAGTTCCATGGCGAGCTCCAATTCGATCGCCCATACATCTTGGCGATGGCTAACTCAGGCCCAAACTCAAATGGCTCACAGTTCTTTATCACCGTCGCACCAACAACTTGGCTCAACCGTAAGCACACAATCTTCGGTGAAGTTAAGGATGCAGCTTCACAAGCTGTGGTCGACAAGATTGCAACGACACCAACTGGTGCGCAAGATAAGCCAGTTACACCAGTTGTAATCAATAGCGTCACCATCGCCTAAGTTCTGGTTTGTAGCTCTAAAGATGAAGAAGCAGCGCAGCGCCGTAATATCTATTATTGCGGTGATCTGCGCCTTCTATCTTTATGAGCTAATAGATCCAGGAATCATCGGAACATTTGCGCTCTATCGCTGGGAGTACTTCTCTCAGACGCTCGAGTACTACCGCTTATTTACCGTCGCTCTTGTGCATGACAACTCGAGCACATTGCCGATCCACCTCGCATTTAATGCGATGGCGCTCCATCAACTAGGAACACCGATCGAATATCTATTCGGCAAGGCGAAGTTCTTACTTATCTTCTTCGTCTCACTTCTTACCGGATCGCTCGCATCCTCGCTCTTTATGGATTGGAATGGCTACTCCATCGGAGTTTCCGGTGCGGTATTTGGCCTCTTTGGCGCCTTTATTGCAGCTGGTAAGTACCTCGGCGTTGAGGCGAAGGGCATCTACGCCATTGTGGCGATTAACTTCGCCGTTGGCTTTACCATCGGCGGCGTCGATTGGCGGGCGCACCTTGGTGGCCTTATCGGCGGTGCGCTCATTACAAAGCTCTTACTCAGCCTTAACGCTTCGAAGTAAGACCTGCGCAACATCGAGTACTTCAACATCTGATTGGCGGGCAGTCATGCCATCGCCGACCATGATTCGACAGAATGGACAGGCAACTGCAACTTCTGGCGCACCTGTTGCGATGGCTTCATCAACGCGATTGAGGTTGATTCGAGATCCGAGGGTCTCTTCCATCCACATGCGACCTCCGCCACCACCGCAGCAGAATGAACGCTCTTGGTTACGTGGCATCTCTTCAATATCGCACCCTGATGCTTCAAGGAGTTCGCGTGGTGGCGCATAGATCTGATTATGGCGACCCAGGTAGCAGGGATCGTGGAAGGTAATCTTCTGATCAGCCTTATGTGGTGAAGCCTTTAACTTACCTTCCTTCACCAAGGTGTTGAGCAGTTGTGTGTGGTGCAACATCTGAAGTTCGTAACCACTCTGTGCATAGTCACGACCGATTGTTGTAAAGCAGTGAGGGCAGGTAACGACGACTTTCTTTACACCGCGATTACCGAAGGTCTCTTTAAAAGTCTCAATATTCTCAGCGGCCAAAATTTGGTAGAGAAACTCATTTCCAGCTCGACGCGCAGGATCGCCAGTACAAGTCTCGCGCTTACCGAGCACTGCAAAATTAACGCCAGCCATGTGTAACAGCTCAGCTACCGCCTTAGTTGTCTTCTTCGCGCGATCTTCATATGCACCAGCGCAGCCGACCCAGAATAAGTACTCAACTTCTTCAGGTAGTTCGCCGCTAACGACGTGAACTGGGAAGTCACACTCCGCAATCCAACCTTCGCGATCTTGCTTATTTGCACCCCATGGATTGCCAGCCTTTTCGAGGTTGCGGAAGGTGCCACCGAGCTCTGTCGGGAACTCTGATTCCACGAGTACCTGGAAACGACGCATATTGACGATGTGGTCGACATGTTCGATATCAACTGGACACTCATTAACGCATGCACCGCAAGAGGTACAGGACCATAAGACATCTTGTGAGATGGGAGCCTTCTCGCCAACTAGGTTTTCGGTATCGACAACCTTCGCCATCGCATGATCGCGCATCGCCATAATGAGTAACTTCGGCGAGAGCGGCTTCTCAGTATGCCAAGCAGGGCACTGCGATTGGCAGCGACCGCACTCGGTACAGCTGGTCATATCGAGCAGGCCCTTCCACGAGATATCACCGCGCGTACCGAGGCCAAAGACATCATCATCGGCTGGATCTTCAAAGTTGACTGGCTTGCCATGTGACAACATCTCAGGGAGCGCACCGAGAGCAGGTTGATCGATATTGCGCTTGTAATAGATATTGAAGAAGGCCAAGAAGCGGTGCCAGGCAACGCCCATAGTGAGGTTTGATGCAATCACGATAAACCAGAGCATCGAAACAAATATCTTTACCGCAGCGATGATGACAATTGCGCTCTCTATGCTGGCAACGCTCCAACTAGAGAAGAATTGAACTGCCGGCCATGAGATTGCGTAATGAAGTGACCAGCTCTCCTCACTTGCCAGTGCGCCTTCCAAACCGCGAAGTGCGATAACACAGAAGACGATGGCAAGAATCGTTGCTTCAACATAGTAGGCGCGGCCCTGGTTCGATCCTTCAAATCGCGAGGTACGCCCCTTATGCCAGATGCGGGTAGCTTGGCGAATACCAATGAGGGTGACGATTTCAATTCCAGTGAGAGCGGCGATTACTTCGGCAAAGAGTTCGTAGCCGACGAAGTGGCCGATAATCGGTAGCGCGAAATCTGGTGAGATCAATTGACCGTATGCGGTAACGAGAGTTCCAAAGAGCGCACCAAAACCAACCATTACGAACCAGTGAGCGATACCGGTGGCGGTGAAGTTGAGCATCTTGGTATGGCCAAGTACCTCCTTCGCCATATTTTTTAAGCGCGCACCGCGATCTGCGCTACGTGTTGGATCTGGTTGCTGCTTCTTGTAGATAGAAATCAACTCTCGCGTGCGGAGCGCGAAGAGGGTTACAGCAACTACGGTGATCAGATACGAGGCGGCGGCTAATGCGAACATAGCGGTAAGGGTAATCGTTAGTGAGGGGTAAATACCTTCGAAGAAAAAGATTTCTCAATGAGCGCACGCGCCCCAGAAAGATTTTTCACGACCCCCGCTGAAATTGCCTGAACCGCGATATTTCCGAATAAGGTCGCCTCGACCGGCCCAGTCTTTACCGTTACCCCGCAGATATCGGCGGTGAGCTGGTTGAGAAGGTCGTTCTGTGAGCCACCACCCAAGATATGGACCAGTTCGATGGTGCGACCGGTGACGGTAGCGATCTCGGCCAAGGTCTTCTTGTAGGCATGGGCCAAACTATTGAGGATGCAGATTGCAAACTCACCGTGGCTTGAAGGGGGAGTTAGGCCGCGTTCGCGGCAGTAGGCGGTGATTCGCTCAGGCATGCCACCAGGAGGTGCGAAGAGCGGATCGTTTGGATCTATAAGGGTTGTAAAAGCTCGAGCAGAGTCGGCGAGCTGCAAGAGCTCCGGCATCTCATACTCAACTCCATCGCTCCGCCAGGTCCGACGGCACTCTTCAAGAATCCACATGCCGGTGACATTCTTTAAGACGCGCACAGTCCCCTCAACGCCAAGTTCGTTGGTCACATTGGCAGCGAGAGCTGCAGGTGTCGTAACCGGCTCGTCACTCTCAACACCGACCAGCGACCAGGTGCCGCTGGAGATATATGCCTCTTTATTGCGATCGCCAAACGGAACACCGGCGATCGCTGCCGCAGTGTCATGAGAGGCGGTAGCAACGACATTGATTCCATTGAGACCATCAAAGCCAGAGATTGTGCCGATGAGGGTTCCAGGTTCGTGCAATTGGCCGAAGAGTTTTGAATTTACGCCAGCGGATTCAATGAGTTCGATATCCCACGTACGCGAAGAGGTATTGAGCGCCTGTGTGCTGGAGGCATTGGTAACCTCAGTAGATTTGACGCCAGTTAAGAGGAAGTTGAAGAAATCAGGCAACATCAAAAATGTCTGCGCACCTTTATATTCACTCGATGCGCGCGATGCGTAGAGTTGGTAGAGCGTATTGAAAGGTAAGAATTGAATTCCGGTAGTCGAGTAGATGCGCTCGCGCCCTAACTTTGCAACTACCTCAGAATAAGCCTGATCATTACGTGGATCACGATATGCGTGAATTGGGCCCAGCTGCTGGCTATCTTGGCCAATAAAGGCGTAATCAACTGCCCATGAATCTACAGCGAGACTAATTGGTTCGCATCGCTCTGCCGCCAAACGTAGGCCAGTCATAACTTCGCTATAGATCTTCTCCCAATCCCAGTAGAGCGATCCATCTTCACCAGCGATGACTTCATGGAGAAAACGGTGTGCTACATCGAGTGAGATCGCGTTGCTATCGACTCTGCCGATAGCAACGCGCCCACTTGTTGCCCCGAGATCAACTGCTAGAAAATCGAACATGGGAATCAGCGCATAAATGCAGCTGCAACTCCTGAGTCGACCGGTATATGTAGTCCAGTTGTGAGCTGGAGATCAGATGCGCAGAGGACGAAGACCGCTGCTGCAATATGTTCTGGCAGAACTTCACGCTTTAAGATAGATCGCTGCGCGTAATACTCGCCCAACTTCTCCTCTTCAACGCCATATACAGCGGCGCGGTTTGCGCCCCAACCAGATGAGAAGATTCCTGAACCTCTAACAACGCCATCAGGATTTACGCCATTGACGCGGATTTGATGGGCGCCGAGTTCAGCTGCGAGGAGACGAACCTGGTGTGCCTGATCGGCTTTGGTTGCGCCGTAGGCGATGTTATTTGGACCGGCGAAGATTGAGTTCTTCGATGAGATATAAACGATATCGCCACCCATCTTCTGCGCGATCATCGCCTTAGCTGCCTCGCGGGACATTAAGAATGAACCACGAGCCATCACATCATGTTGAAGATCCCAATCAGCAACGGTGGTCTCGGTCAGCGGCTTACTCAATGAGAGTCCAGCGTTATTGACAACTAGATCAACGCCGCCAAAGGCGAGTGATGATGTGTGAACCGTTGCGATGATTGCCGCCTCATCAGTGACATCTACCTTGACGGCGATAGCTTTATCAGGGCCGCCAATCTCAGTTGCAACTGCTGCCGCTGCATCGAGATCGCGATCTGCCACAACCACACAGGCGCCCTCTGCCGCTAAGCGAAGTGATGTTGCCTTGCCAATACCTGAACCGCCACCGGTAACGATAGCTACGCGGCCAGCGAGTGGCTTTGGCTTTGGCATACGACGGAGCTTCGCCTCTTCTAGCTCCCAGTACTCGATATTGAACTTCTCAGATTCATCGATTGGCTTGTAAGTTGAGACAGATTCAGCGCCACGCATAACGTTGATAGCGTTGATATAGAACTCACCGGCAACTCGCGCTGTCTGCTTATCTTTGCCGTAGCTAAACATGCCGACGCCAGGTACCAAGATAATCAGTGGATCTGCGCCGCGCATCGCTGGTGAATCAGCGGTTGCATATTTCTTGTAATAGGCAGCATATGTCTCACGATAAGTTACGTGGAGTTCGTGAGCACGAGCGATGACATCTTCAACAGGTGCATCTGCGGGAGTATCGAGAACCATCGGCGAGATCTTGGTGCGTAAGAAGTGATCTGGACAAGATGTTCCGAGCGCAGCTAAACGAGTGAGTTCAGAGTGCGAAATGAAATCTAAAACCACATCGCTATCGTTAAAGTGGCCGAGCATTGGATTATCCATCGACGCGATACCGCGGAGAGCTGGGGCAAGTAGAGCCGCCTTCTCGCGTCGAGCCTCTGGTGCAAGCGGCGCCCACTCTATAACTAACGAGCCGAAAGGATCCTTCTTTCCTTTGGCAGCGAGGAACTTCTCTGCCTTTTCGATCGCCTCGATTGAGCGCTTCTCGCACTCAGCTGAGCTATCTGCCCATGTTGTTAGGCCGTGGCCACCGAGAATCGCACCCTTAGCAGTTGGATTCTCCTTAGCGATCTTTGCAATATCTAGCCCGAGTTGAAAACCTGGACGGCGCCAATCGACCCAGAGAATCTCATCGCCGAAACATTCGCGAGTGAGCGCTTGGCCATCTGCTGCAGTTGCAAGAGCGATAATTGAATCAGGATGTAAATGATCAACGTGGCTGACCTCAACGAGACCATGCATCGCGGTATCGATAGATGGCGCAGCGCCACCACGACCGAAGGTGCAGTAATCAAAGAGCGCGACCATCTCATCTTCGTGTTCGACGCCGCGATAGACATTTACCAGCGCGCGCATCCGGTCGAGATAGAGAGCTGCCAACCCAGATTCTTTGAGAGTACCTAAATCTCCGCCGGAACCCTTTACATAGAGGACTTCAACCTCTTTGCCAGTGGATGGATCGGTCGCCTCGCCCTTGGCGGAAGTGTTTCCACCGGCATAGTTAGTGAACTTCGGATTGCTCCCGAGACGATTGCTTCGCCCCAACAACTCTTCAACCGTCTTCTTACTCATCTTACTTAAGCTCCCCAACCTGCTTGATTGCCACCGACTCGCTCTGCTGCAATCTTTGCGGCATAGCCACTTGCTGCATAAGCCTTCATTGGCTCTGGATCGATGCCCTTATCTTCACGCCATTCGCGTAATAAGCCACGGACATCTGTATTAAATGCATCCATCAAAACTTCGTGAGCTGCCAATACATCACCAGCGCGTTGTGCTGCCTTCAGTGCGTTTTGATCTACTAGAACAGCCTTAGCGACCGCCTCCTGCACGTTCATAATTGAACGAATCTGGCCAGGAATCTTCGCCTCAATGTTGTGGCATTGATCAAGCACGTAAGAGACCGGTGTATCAACAGCGAAACCACCGTTGATATTGACCTCATGCATGATTCGGAATAGCTGGAATGGATCTGCTGCGCCAACAATCAAATCATCATCAGCGTAGAAACGTGAGTTGAAGTCAAAGGCGCCAAGTCGCTTGGCGCGCAAGAGACCGGCAACGATGAATTCAATATTTGTTCCTGGTGCATGATGACCGGTATCAACGACAACCATCGCCTTTGGACCGAGCGCTATACAGTGAAGAAGTGAAGTTCCCCAGTCAGGTACATCGGTGTGATAGAACGCTGGCTCAAAGAATTTATATTCCAGCAACATGCGCTGGTGATCACCGAGTCGGGCATATACCTGCTCGAGAGATTCGGCCAAGCGGTTCTGGCGATCTGCGATGTCATCTTGTCCCGGATAGTTGGTTCCATCAGCGAACCACAACTTAAGGTCACGGACATTGGTCTGATCCATGATGTCGATGCAATCGAGGAGATGCTTGACCGCATTGGCACGCACCTTAGGATCTGGCGCGCAGACCGAACCAAGGATGTATTGATCATCTTGGAAGGTATTGGAATTAATAGTGCCGAGCTTTACTCCCAGGCCCTGCGCATGCGCGGCGAAATCCTTGTAATCATCGACCTTATCCCATGGAATATGGAGAGCAACGGTTGGCGCAGCACCGGTGTACTTATTGACCTGTGCTGCATCTGCAACTTTCTCATACGGATCGCGAGGCACACCCGGTTGTCCGAAGACTTTGAAGCGCGTACCTGAGTTGCCGTATGCCCAAGAAGGTGTCTCAACACCCAAACGATTGAGTACTGCCTTTACTTCATTCTTATCAGCCATGATGGATTACCTATCTCTTTCGTTTAGGGTAGATAAAAGATGTTTTCGAGTTTGAAAAAGCCCTCATCGGGGCGCTTGCCATCTAGCTCCTTAAAGAAAGGAGCCATAAGCGCCTGCCACTTATCGTTTACTTCGGTAGCAGCCATGCCATCGAGCGCCGCCTGCAGATTTGGGGTCTCGAAGTAACCAATGAGAGTCGCGTCGCTTCGATCTATAAAGAGTGAGTAGTTACACCAACCCGTTTCGGTAAGGGCGTCCCGCATCTCTGGCCATACATTTGCGTGGTAATCAATGTACTTATCGAGGGTGGATGGATCTAATTGAAGGCGAAAGGCGATTCGCTCCATAACTCCCCCTTCGACATTGAAACGTTTCATGAGCAATAGGGAGAAAATAGGTCCCAATTGAGCGTGAGTCAACACCACTTAGATAACAATTTAATCTCTTATTGAACAATAATTGACTAAGTTCAAAAGTAGGGGCAGACTCTCGGCCATGAGCGTCAGTTTGAGAGATGTGGCAAAGGCGGCAAATGTCTCGGTCGGAACTGTCTCCAATGTTCTCAACCGTCCCGAAATAGTCGCGCCCGCCACACTTAAGCGAGTCCAGGCCACAATTAAAGAGCTTGGTTTCGTCCCCAATGGCTTTGCCCGCCAACTCAGATCGGGCACCAGTCGGACTCTAGGGCTGGTGGTACCGGACGTCTCAAACCCATTCTTCACCGAAGTTGCGCGGGGTGTTGAGGATGCTGCCTCCAAACGCGATTACGCAGTCTTTCTCTGTAACTCTGATGAGTCAACGGCGAAGGAAGATCGCTATATCAATGTCTTGATTGAGCAACAAGTTCGCGGCGTACTGATAACTCCAGCTGATGCAAAGGCAGATCGGCTAGAACTTATGCGAGAGCGGGGAATTTCAGTGACACTTCTCGATCGCGAGATTAAAGGTCAGAAGCAATGCTCCGTCTCGGTCGATGACGTTAATGGTGGTCAGATTGCAATTGAGTATTTAGCATCACTTGGCCACACCAATATTGCCTGGGTCTGTGGCCCGGAATCCATTCCACAGGTAAGTGATCGCGGAGAGGGAGTCTCTAAGGCTTCTAAAGTAGCTGGAGCAAAGATTCAGACAATCCGAGTATCTCTTATGAATACCGTCCAAGGTGAAGAAGCTGCGCGACAGATTCTGGCGCTAGAAAAGAAACCAACGGCAATCTTCTGCGCAAATGATCTCTTAGCGCTAGGTGTGATGCGAATTCTCAATGCCAACAAAGTCAAAGTCCCTGATCAAATCTCGGTTCTTGGCTATGACAATATTGAGTTTGCTGCCTCAGCCGGTATTCCGCTCTCTTCGATTGCTCAACCTTCTTATCAAATGGGAATAACAGCTGCAAACTTATTGCTCGATGAGTGTGAATCAGGAAGCGATCACCAACACCAGCAGATTAGATTCCAACCGCAACTAGTAGAACGCTCTTCAACTGCAACCGCACCGAGCAAGTAGTTATTGACGATTTAAGAAACGTACATGCTTTGGCTCTAACTCATCGAGTGAGCTAACTCCAAGCAACTTCATATTGCGAACCATCTGAGTACGCATGATCTCAAGTGCCTTCTCTACGCCATCTTGGCCGCCTGCCATAAGGCCGTAGAGGTAGGCGCGACCCACGTAAGCAAATTGCGCTCCGAGAGCCACGGTGGCTAGAACATCTGCACCGTGCATGATTCCAGTGTCGATATGAATCTCGTAATCTTTCTTAAACTCTTTCTTAATGTCGCTGAGCAAATGCAACATCACTGGTGCGCGATCTAGCTGACGTCCGCCATGGTTTGAGAGCAAGATTGCATCAGCGCCAATCTCGGCTGCCTTCTTTCCATCTTCAAGATTTTGAATTCCCTTAACGATGAGGTTGCCATCCCATTGTTCGCGAATCCACTTGAGATCCTCCCAGGTCATTGTTGGATCGAACATGTAATCCAACAACTCACCAACAGTGCCCTCCCAATTCTTCATTGAGGCAAATTCGATTGGTGGAGTAGTTAAGAAATTCATCCACCATGCTGGTCGTGGGATTGCGTTGATGATTGTTCCGGCAGTCAAACGCGGTGGAACTGTTAAACCATTTCGATAATCTCTAATACGTTGTCCGGCGACCGGTACGTCAACGGTGAGCATCAAAGTTTTAACGCCTGCCTTTTTGGCACGATCAACGAGCGCCATCGAACCTTCCCGGTCCTTCCACATGTAAAGCTGGAACCAATTAGCGCCGTTAGGTGCGGACTCGACAACCTTCTCAATTGTTGTGGTGCCGAGAGTGGATAGGGTGTAAGGAATATTAAATTTCTCTGCGGCACGCGAACCGGCAATCTCACCTTCGGTCTGCATCATTCGAGTAAATCCGGTAGGCGCGATACCAAATGGCATCGCAAAAGTTTGGCCTAGCGTGGTTCGAGTTAAATCTGCACTCGATACATCTTTAAGGATGCTCGGAATGAATTCGAGATCGCGATATGCCTGGCGGGCGCGCTCGAGGCTCGCCTCGGATTCAGCGCTGCCATCGGTGTAGTCAAAGGGCCCCTTCGGTGTTCGGCGTTGAGCTATATCGCGCAGATCCCAGATCGTGTAGGCCTTCTCAAGGCGGCGACGCTTACGGCGGATGGTTGGGAGACTAAATTGGAGGAGCGGAGCTAGCTCGGAGGGGCGGGGAAGCTGCCGTTTTACATTCTTAGCCACAGAGAACCACCTTAAAGGTCGAGTCGGGAATTGAATCCATTTAATGAATTATGCACTTATCGAGAGATATTGGCGATATCGGCCGACTCTCTCAATAGATCACGATCGGGGAGAGTTGAATAGTTCAATCAGAGAGGGGCGAAATACGCGGGAAAATGTAATGAAACCGTTATCAGGAATTTTAGAAAAGTTATTGACGGTTAGGTCACGTCGCAGATAAATTCCGCCTCAAGGTTGAAACGATTCAACCAAAGTTCACCTCAGGAGGATGAATGAAGCAAATCATGAAGCGCGCAATCACACTCGCGCTCCCTGTATCGCTTGTCTTTGGAGCAACTGTTGCTCTTCCATCACAGGCGGCAGATACCACAATCACATGGCTGATTGATAACAGCCAGAGCAACCAAGATGTCGCCAAGGCACTTGTGGCTGCTTATGAGAAGGCCAATCCTGGCTACAAGGTCACAACAGTTCTCCGTCCAGGTGGCGCAGATGGTGACAACCTCGTCAAGACAAAGCTTGCAACAGGTGAGATGGAAGATGTCTTCACATACAACTCAGGGTCACTCTTCCAAGCCCTTGCCCCTTCAAAGAATCTTCTAGAGATCACCAATGAGCCATTTATGAAGAATGTTCTCTCATCATTTAACCCAGTTGTCTCTGTAGGCAAGAAGGTCTATGGCACACCTTTCGGTACAGCTGTGGGTGGCGGAATCCTCTACAACAAGAAGGTCTATGCCAAGCTCAAGCTTAAGGTTCCAACAACATGGGCTGAGTTCATGGCTAATAACAAGAAGATCAAGGCTGCTGGAATCGATCCAGTTATCCAGTCTTACAAGGACACATGGACATCACAGCTATTCGTATTGGCTGACTACTACAACGTTCAGAGCGCAACGCCAAAGTTTGCAGCTGAATACACAGCCGGTAAGCAAAAGTATGCAAAGAACCCAGCTGCTCTCCGTGGCTTTGAATACATTGAAGAGCTTAAGAAGCTCAACTACTTCAACCGCGATTACGCATCAACAACATATGCACAGGCTCTTGAGCGTGTAGCACTTGGTAAGGGTGCTCACTACCCAATGGCAACATGGGCATTCCCACAGATCGCAGCACAGACTCCAAACAACCTTGAGGATGTCGGATTCTTTGCACAGCCAAGCTCAAAGGCAAGCGTCAATGGCGTAACTGTCTGGGTGCCATCAGGTACATACATTCCAGCAGCTACCAAGAATGCAGAAGCTGCAAAGAAGTTCGTTGGCTGGATGACAACAGCAAAGGCAGTCGACGTTATGAACAGCGTTGAAGGCTTCGCTGGCGGCCCTTACTACATCAAGGGTGCAAGCATTCCAAACGCACTCCCAGGTGGAGTTAAGGACTTGATCAAGTACTTCGATAAGAACGCAACTGCTCCTGCACTTGAGTTCGTATCTCCAATCAAGGGTCCAAACCTTGAGAAGATTCTGATCGAGGTCGGTCTTGGAATCACAACTGCTAAGAAGGCAGCAGCTGCATACGATGCAGATGTTGTTAAGCAGGCAAAGCAGCTCGGTCTAAAGGGCTGGTAACAAGTAACAAATAAGCAATGAGTACTGGCGGGCTATTTTGATAGCCCGCCAGTACCGCTTATATGAAACTCCCAAAGAATGCGAAATGGTGCCAAGTGAGTAAAGTAAAAAAGAAGATCAAGAGCCCGTACTCTTATGGACTGGTCGCGCCAATCGCTATCATCTTTCTCCTCTTCTTTGTAATTCCAACATTTGTTTCATTCTTCTTCTCAATGACTCGCTGGACTCTCTTCGATTGGGAGTTTGTAGGTTTCGAAAATTTCATCCAATACTTCAAAGAGGCATCCCTAGCTATTGGATTTAAGAACACTCTTATCTATGGCTTTGTAACTTCCTCACTCAAAGTGGTCCTTGGACTTGCTCTGGCGATTCTTCTCACCGGTCGCCTTCGCGCAAAGGGATTTCTCCGCTCAGTCGTATATTTTCCAGTTCTAGTTTCAACTATTGGCGTTGGCTTTACCTTTAGCGTTCTCCTAGATCCGAATTATGGCGCTGTTAATAAATCAATCGTCGCTTTTGGCAAGATGATCGGTTGGGAGACATATGGACCTGGTTGGTTGGTTGACCCAAACCTTCTACCACTCCTCTCCGTAAGTTTCGTCGATGTCTGGAAGGGCGTCGGTATGGCGACTGTTATCTATATGGCAGGTCTTGCCGCTATACCTCAGGAGTACTACGAGGCGCTCTCAGTCGATGGCGGAAATGCGTGGGATAAATTCCGATCAATCACCCTGCCGCTTGTACGACCTGCGACAGCTTCCGTCATCATCCTTAGTTTTATCGGCGGGCTCCGTTCATTCGACCTTATCTGGGCGATGACCAATGGTGGTCCAGGCTTCCTCTCCGATGTGATCGCATCGATCAACTATAAGCAATATCAGGCAGGTTTCTACGGCCTTGCTACTGCAGGAAATGTGATTCTCCTGCTCTTCGTCCTCGCCCTTGCTGGTCCGCTCTATATGTACTTTAACCGGAAGGAGCAGCAGTCATGAAGAAGTTCCTCAAGAAGAACTGGATTGACCTAGTTTCACTTCCCATCGGAGTCTTTGTCTTCGTCGCTCCCTTCACCATGATCTTCTTGACTGCTACGAAGACATCGCAAGAGGCATTCGCTCTGGACTTTAGCCTGGGTGAGAAGTTCTTGCTCTGGGAGAACATCAAGACGGTGCTCTCTACCAATGATGGAATAGTTGTCCGAGCATTTATCAATACAACTATCGTCACTGTCTTATCGGTTATCTTGATTGTTATCTTCAGCTCCATGGCGGCATTTATCTTTGCTCGCCGCCCAGGCAAACTCACTACAGTTGCCAATATCTGCGTATTGGCAGGCTTGGTGGTGCCACCGGCGATTGTGCCAACAATCTGGGTACTTCAGAAGCTTCATCTCTTTAAGACGATTCAAGGTTTGATCTTTATTGAAGTCGCCTACAGCGCCGCCTTTGCAATCTTGATCTACAAGGGATTTATCGCTTCCATCCCTAAGGAGATCGATGAGGCTGCAGCTATGGATGGCTGTACTGGATTCTCGCTCTTTAGAAGAATCATCTTCCCACTTCTGATGCCAGTAAATATCACCATTATCGTCACAACATCTGTAGCAATCTTCAATGACTTTACCAACCCGCTCTACTTCTTGCCGGGCGCAAAGAATGCAACGGTGCAGCTCACTCTCTTTAACTTCCAGAGCCAATATCTCACCCAATACAACCTTCTATTTACAGATATCTTGCTCATCACAATTCCACCGCTCATCGTCTTCATTATCTTTAACAAGCGAATCGTTGCCGGCATGACCGCTGGCGCAGTAAAGGGGTAGTAAATGTCCACACTTCCACAGCTCACCGAGCACGATGCGCTAACAACGGTTATCGGTCTCCAAAGCCAGTATTCCGCAGACATTATCGGCCTACCGATTCAAGATCCGCTTCTCACATGGCAGGTGGCATCAGATCGCAGCGATGCGGTCCAAGTTGGATATGAGATCTCATCTATTGATGAAGCCGGCCAAGTCACCGTTTCAGCGCCAGTTGCCTCAGCAGAGCAGATCGAAGTACTTGCTCTAGGGCACATCTCTAAAGCACAGACTGTAACGAAGCTCCGAGTCCGTATCGCAACTCAATATGGCTGGAGTGGATACAGTCCAGTCATTACCTATGAGACCGGCTTAGCTTCGGGAAATGACTTGATTGGTCGCGCGATTGGCGATGACTCTCTCCACTCTGCACCATCACCAATTATGCGTAAAGAGTTTGCTTCAGCAAAGCGAGTTGCAAAGGCTCGAATCTATGCAACCTCAGAGGGTATCCACTCGCTCTACCTCAATGGTGTATGCGTTACAGATGAGTATTTCACGCCAGGCTGGACTGCGTATGATGATCGAAATACATATCTCACTTATGACGTTACCAAGCTAGTTCAAAGCGGTACAAACTGTTTCGCTGCCGAGATCGCCGATGGTTGGCATCGAGGCAAGTTCGGATTTATGAATATGTATGACAATTACAGCACCAAGATTTCGCTGCTGGCACAGCTGGAGATGACCTACGAAGATGGCAGCAGAGATGTCATTGCAACAGATGAATCTTGGAAGGTTTCTACTGGAGAGATTCTCTTTGGAGATATCTATGATGGTTCAACTCTAGATTTCACAAAGGAGCAGAAGGGTTGGAAGCTCGCGGGTTTCAACGACTCTTCATGGTCGGCTCCAACAATCCATACAATCAAGCGTGAGATCCTCGAGCCACGAGTCTCAACCCGTGTCGTTGAGATTGCCGAGTTCCCAGCTCGCATCATCGATAGCAAGAACCGTACTCTGATTGACTTTTCGCAGAACATCTCTGGTTGGGTACGACTCGTAGTTGATGGAAAGAAGGGCGATACCGTCACAATTCGCCATGCAGAGGTACTGGAAGATGGTCCAAATCTCCACACCGCTGCCCTTCGTACCGCTAAGGCGACCGATGTGTACACTCTTGGCCACGACGGCCGGAGCGTTCTCGAGCCAAAATTCACCTTCCATGGCTTCCAATTTGCAGAGGTAACTGGTCCAGCAACATTTATCTCAGCCACAGCGGTAGCAATTTCATCTGCAAATGAACGTCGCGGCTTCTTTAAATCCTCTGATGTTCGCCTCAATCGCCTCCACGAAAATGTGGTCTGGTCGATTCACGACAATATGGTCTCGGTTCCAACTGACTGCCCACAGCGAGATGAGCGATTGGGTTGGACTGGCGATGCCCAAGCGATCGCGACCACAGCGAACACCTTATTTAAGGTCGGCTCGTTCTGGCGTAGCTGGCTTACCGATCTCTGGGTCGACCAACAGCGCGTTGGTGGCGTTGGTGCAGTCGTTCCTGACATCTTATCCAAGCAGCCATCACCGGCGGAGGGCGCTGGGTGGGTAATCACCGACCGTGCAGGTTGGGCTGATGCTGCGACCATCGTTCCAATGGCGGCATACGAGTCATATGGAAGTTCGGCAACTTTGAAGCAACAGGTTGCATCGATTCGTGCATATGTTGAATCGCTATCAGCACATCGCAAGGGTGAGAAGTTCCTACCTGAAGAGTTCCAGTTCGGAGATTGGTGTGATCCAGATGCACCGGTCGATCAACCGTGGCTATCAAAGGTAAAGGCGCAATTCGTCGCCAATGCTTTTTTTGCAAATACCGTCCAGATCGCAGCAGATGTAGAAGCGCTTGTTGGCGATGCAGAGCATGCAAAGAAGTACACCGAGCTTGCAGCAACGTTAAAGCGCGATATCTGGGAGCACTTTGGCGAAGAGGCTAAAGAGACGACAGCTGGTTGCTCAATCGCACTTGAGTTTGGAATTGTCCCTGCCGGCGAGAGAACAGCCGTGGCAAAGATTTTGAGCGATAAAGTCATTGCAGATCAAGGAAAAATCACCACCGGCTTCCTTGGCACACCGCTCATTCTCCATGCTCTCTCTAAGAATGGTCACTTCGAGGCTGCATACACAATGTTGATGCGTCGCAAGGTGCGTTCTTGGCTCTATCAAGTAGATCAGAAGGCGACCACTATCTGGGAGCGCTGGGATGCAATCAAGGAGGATGGCTCTATCCATAAGGGAGAGATGGCCACTTCTTCAGAGGAACAGCCAGATGCATCGATGATCTCATTTAATCACTATGCCTACGGCGCGGTGATTGATTGGGTCTATCGCAATGTTGCCGGTATTGCACCGACAGTAAAGAGCCCTGGCTATCGCCATATCACCTTTGCTCCTCGACCAGGTGAAGGATTTACCTTCGCATCTGCCTCCGTTGATACTCCGCTAGGAATAGCTGCTATCGATTGGAAGATTGTTGATAATGGAAACCTAGCAGCAACAATCGTGGTCCCATTTGGATCACGAGCTGTCATCGACCTTCCAGTGAGCGCATCATCAACTCTCCATGTAAATGGTGAAGCTGTGAGCAACAAGTGCGAAGTTGGATACGGAACTTACGAGGTATCTCTCTCCGCTCCTGCGATTGCACCATTTAAAGTCGCATAAGGAGTAGTTATATGGAGTTTAAGAGCGCTGTCGCAAAACTTTCACTCGAAGATAGAGTGAAAGTTTTAACTGGAGAAGATTTCTGGACAACTTATGCTCTGCCAACTATCAACTTGCGGAAGATGGTCGTCTCCGACGGCCCATCTGGAGTTCGTGGTGAGCTCTGGGATGAACGGAGCCCATCGCTCTCACTCCCATCGGCTACTGCAATGGCATCAACGTGGGATAGATCGGTAATGACCCAGGTCGGTGAAGTTATGGCATTTGAAGCTCGCCGGAAGAACGTTGATGTTGTCCTGGGACCTACGATTAACTTGCACCGTTCGCCACTGGGTGGTCGCCACTTTGAGGCTTACTCCGAAGATTCAATTCTCTCCGGCGCGCTCGCCGCATCATTTATCAACGGTATTCAGGGGCAAGGTGTCGGCGGGTGCCTCAAGCACTTTGTCGCCAACGATGCCGAGACTGATCGACACACCGTCAATAACGTTGTCGATGAGGCCACCTTGCGCGAGGTCTATGCGCTTCCCTTCGAGATTGCAGTCCGAGATGCCAACCCATGGACAATCATGTCGGCATATAACCGAGTCAATGGTCCAAAGATGGCGGCATCACCACTACTCAATTCAATTCTGAAAGAGGAGTGGGGCTGGGATGGCATGGTCGTCTCAGATTGGACCGGCGTGCAATCAACGGTCGATACCGGCAATGAGGGAAATGATCTTGAGATGCCGGGACCCTTCGGCTTCTGGGGTGAAAAGCTATTGGCCGCGGTTAAGAGCGGTGAGGTATCAGAGGCAGCAATCGATGCCAAGGTAGAGCGAATCCTTCGCCTGGCAGCTCGCGTCGGAAAGTATGCCGATGCCGAAGTTAAGGCGGCGAAGAAATTTACCGATACTCAACTGCAAGAGGCTGCTCGCGCTATCGGATCGCAAACTATCGTCTTAGCTAGAAATGAAAATGAGACATTGCCTCTGGAAAAACCGTTATCAATTGCAGTAATGGGAGCTCATGCACGATTTGGTCGTGGCCAGGGCGGTGGTTCAGCAACAGTATTCCCTGCAGAATTCATCTCGCCACTCACAGGCCTTACGGATAATGCTCCTTCTGGAACAACTGTGAATTACACCCTCGGCGTAAATGCCGACAGTAGCTTGGTGCATCTGACGGATAAGCAATTAACCAATCCAGTTACCGGTGTGGGTGGCCTACTCGCCGAAGCGGTAGCACCAGATGGAAGCGTGATTTTCTCTGAAAATAGATTTGGTGGGTCATTCAACTGGGCGACCCAACCATGGATGTTCCAATATGCATTTATGCGAGTAACTGGAATCTTCACAGCTGATTTTGATGGTGAGTACCAATTTGGAATTGGAATGGTAGGTAATTACACAATCACAATTGGGGGAGTTACCCATAAGGGATTCATACCAATGGAATCTGACGATATTGGTGAATTTGTATTAAACCCTCCATTTAGATCCCATGGACACACTCTAAAGGCAGGCGAAGAAATTCTCATCCAATGGGAGTATCCACGTGATTCGCTACCAATTCCTATTGCTGCCTTCTACATTGGTTTCCGCGAACCTTCTCGCAGTGCGCAGGAGGAGATTGCCGATGCGGTCGCGCTCGCTAGCCAATCAGATGTGGCAATTATCTTTGTCGGCACAACGGCAGAGATCGAATCCGAAGGTTATGACCGAGAGAATATTTCGTTACCAGATGGGCAAGATCAATTGGTATCTACAGTTGCCAAGGTTGCAAAGCGCACAGTTGTAGTCGTCAATGCAGGATCGCCAGTAGAGATGCCTTGGTTTAACGAAGTAGATTCAGTTCTCTTGACCTATTTCGGTGGCCAGCAGATGGGAAATGCGCTCGCAGATGTGATTTACGGTGCCGTTAATCCTGGCGCTCGCACTACTACGACTTGGGCCGCAAAAATGTCAGATGTTCCAGTAATCAATACGACTCCAACCAATGGCGAGCTCCACTACACCGAGGGAAGATTTATTGGTTATCGTGCATGGCGCAAAGCAAATCGCACACCACAGATTCCATTTGGCCATGGTCTCTCCTACACAACTTTCTCATCTGAGTTACTAGCCGCTACCCGCGAGAGCGCGAAGGTAAGTGTTACCAATACCGGTGCGCGCGCCGGTTCGCAGGTCGTACAGATCTATGCCGCTAACGATGCGAGCGATGCATTCGAACGCCGCCTCGTTGGATTTAGCAAGGTATCGCTCCAACCTGGTGAAAGCAGAGAGGTTGATATTTCTCTCGAGCCACTTGGCTTTAAGAGGTATCAAGGCGGATGGCAAGATATTGCGGGCAGGTGGAAGATCACCTTGGCTGAAAACGCATTTGATGGCGGGCAGACACTTCTTGTTTAGCGTCTATGCCGAGCTCTTTCGCACACCGGGAGCGCGGCGAATTGCCTCCGCAGGGTTTATTGCGCGGATGCCGATTGCGATGGATACCCTCGCCATCATCCTCTTCGTTCAATCCGTTGATGGCCGTTATGCGATAGCTGGCTCGCTGACAGCGGTAGCTGCGCTAACCACCGTTATCTCCTCGCCGCTATGGTCGAAGGTTGCAGATCACTATGGTCAGCGATTGGTATTAACAATTGCCGTTCCTATCCGCGTCATATCAATTATCGCCTTTATTCTCCTCGTGAAATCCACAGCGCCTATATGGAGCTGGTTCTTAGCTATTTTTATCGCAGAATCCGCCTCGGTCAGTATCGGATCGATGACTAGACGGCGATGGGTGCATATGATCGATGGTGAGAAGAAGCAACTTCTCGCGACCTCATATGCCTTTGAATCTCTCCTCGACGAGTTTATTTACATCCTAGGTCCGGTAATCACTACTGCTGTGGTGGCGACATTTGCTCCGGTTGCTGGATTGATTTTGGGAATCTGCTTCTTGATTATCGGCGCACCGCTCATTGCTACCCATCGAAGATCAGATCCCGGGATTGAGCATCGTGAAGTCGGCGAGAAGCTGAAGTCGGTAATGCGCAATCGCAAATTACAAGCGGTGGGAATTCCGCTGACTATTGCCGGCGGTTCATTTAGCGCAGTCAATATCTGCGTCGTGGCATTCTCAGATGAACGGGGAATGAAATCAGTCTCGGGCCTACTTCTCGGGTTGTGGGCAGTTGGCGGCGCAGTCTCTGCGCTAATCAATGGCGCAATCCGATGGAAAATTTCACATGGTTCGCGCTACCTCGGATACTTGATTGGCATGACCGTTATCGCTCTAAGTTTTCCGATGATCGACAATATCTATCTCTTAGGTGTTGCATTGTTTCTACAAGGTCTATGTATTGCACCGCTCTTGCCAAATGGTCTGCCACTAGTCACCAACTCAGTTGCCGCATCACAGATGACACAGGCAATCACCTTGGTTACAGCTGGAATTCCGCTCACCGGTGCGCTCTCGAGCTTCCTGTCGGGACGGATTATTGATAGTTATGGTGCAAGCACTGGGCTATGGCTGCCATTTATCTTTCTCGCAGTTGCATCGCTGGCAACACTGCCTTACCTCAAAGAGTTTAACGAGTAGGTAGTTAGCGCCACTTTGTCGCGAGGCTGAAACCCACCGCGATAAAGCTAAAGCCGATAATCATGTTCCAAGCACCGATTCCTGAGATAGGAAAACGGGTCTGGCTCACGTAGTAGATGACGATCCAGATGAGGCCGATGAGGAAATTGGCGACCATTACCGGTGCGAGCCAGCGTGGGCTCTCAGCTGGTGGAGTCTCAACGGCATGAACCTGCGCTTCGTGAGCGTGGCTCTCTTGGACCTTCTTACGCAATTTCGACTTTGGCATAGGCGATAGATTACAGGAGAATTAAGCCGTGGCCCACATCCTTGTCGTCGATAACTACGACTCCTTCGTCTTCAACCTAGTGCAGTACCTCGCACAGTTGGGTGCCGAATGCACCGTAGTCCGCAATGATCAGGTCGAGGCGAGCGAAGCTGCTAAGTACGACGGTGTCCTTATCTCTCCCGGCCCAGGCACCCCCGATAAAGCTGGTGTCTCAATCGCAATGATTAAGTACTGCGCCGAAAACTCAATTCCACTCTTTGGCGTATGCCTCGGCCATCAAGCGATTGGTGAAGCATTCGGCGCAACTGTTTCGCGCGCACCTGAATTACTCCATGGAAAGACATCGGTCGTTCATCACAACGGTAAGGGCGTGATGGCGCATCTGCCAACACCATTTACAGCAACGCGTTATCACTCATTGGCAGTTGAAGCAGATACCGTACCTGACGTTCTAGAGGTAACAGGTACAACCGAGTCTGGAGTGATTATGTCACTTCGCCATAAGAGCTTGCCGATTGAGGGCGTGCAGTTCCACCCGGAATCAGTTCTTACTGAGCACGGCCATAAGATGTTGGCAAATTTCTTGGTGCAATGTGGCGATAAAGACGCGCTCGCGAAAGCAGAAGGACTGTCGCCGGTAATTAACCGTTAAGGTTGTTTGTTAATGGTAATTGTTACTGACTTACCGATTGTTTGAGTCGAACCAGCTTCAGGTGCTTGACGAATTACAACTCCAATTGGTTGGGCTGCATCGAAATCATAGAACTCATTG
>JBEGTC010000005.1:0-22612 GCA_041179565.1 Actinomycetota bacterium | reverse complement strand
AGTTGATGGCGGAGGACAGGACGTTTTCGTTCACTACTCAGCAATCCAGGGCAACGGATACAAGAGCCTTGAAGAGGGTCAGGCAGTTACATTTGAGGTCGTCCAGGGTCCAAAGGGTCCTCAGGCAGACGCAGTTAACCCAGCCTAATTACACTTACTGAAAAACCCCGTCGAGAAATCGGCGGGGTTTTTCTCTTTACTTAGCAGGTTCTGGTGGAAGCTCGCCGCGTTTAGCCTTACGAGCCTCTACCTCTTTAACTGGTGAGAGATCTTTACCTTTCTTCCACGCATCAAGATATTTCCACGGCAATACCTCACCGCGGCGAACCCACCAAATATCTGGCGGGGTTGGCCATGAAATTCCAAAGTGGAGATGTGGCGCAGTCCCCCGCGCACTTCCAGTAGATCCAACCGCTCCAAGCACCTGGCCAGCGGTAACAGAAACTCCTGGTTCTATGTTCTTTGGAATCGAGCGAAGGTGCGAACCGTAATAACGAACTCCATCGACACCAATGATTGAAACCGAGAGGCCGCCACGATCGATTCCTCGATTAGGTGGCTTACGCCAACGATCAACTCGATTTACCTCATCAACGACGCCATCTATCGGAGCAACAAATTTGCACCCAGCTTTGGTCAAGATATCGGTTGCCGCATAGTCGTGATGTGCGCGCGCATAATTTGCTTCGCAGCCAGCTATTGGGAAGAGGTAGGTCGGCGCAGCTGTCGCCGGGGCCATCTGTAGCATCGCTACAACAATAAGCAGTAATCGCTTGAACATAAGAGAGAGCCTACTGAAGAGAGTTAAGACTTGAGGGCAACTCGGTCAAGGCGTGCCGTTACCAACATATGCGGAACAGTCAAAGCCCAGATTGTGACCAAGGTAAGCCAGAGAAAGCGATCATCAATGCTCTCGCGAGCAAAGGCTCCCAGAACAAAGATAAAGATGAAGGTACCAACAAGCGCCGGCAAGCCTGGAATAACAGCGCTCACAAAGGCTGCTAGTGACTTTCCTTCACTATGTTGAAGTTGTGACCTAGGCAGGAGCGATGTCAATCGAGCTGTGTGGCGCATCGCATGCCAGGTACCGAAGTAGGTAGCAAATGCGACAAGCGGTGGTGCAAACGAGACCAGGCCAACCAAGAGCAAGAGATCTACTAAATCTCTCAACGCTCGCTCTTTTGCGATCAAGAAGATAGAGATGGTGACCACTAGCGACATTGCTACCAAGATCTCTGAATCAAAGCCTTGGTGCCAATCAATTAAGACAGGATTCACTTGCTCTAAAGCTTCAGTGCTTCGCTTGCTAATGAGTGGAATGACAACTGGCGTAAAGCCAGCGGCAATGGCATATGCCCAGGTAGTTACCTTGCTTCGTCTTCTTCCCTCGAGACCGCTGAGTTCTGCGATAAATGCGCTATCGCCAATGCCAAAGTGAATCGAGCTCATTACTACTACTGCGATAAAGCCCCATACATTCCACTGAAGAATTGCCCAAATAGCTAGCAGAGCTACCACGATATAGATCGAGACAAATATCGCCATCTTCAGCGGCTTTGTGCGTGGCAGCGTAATCAAGTGATCCACCGCTCCATGCGGTATTCCAATTGCGAGAGCGAGAATTGCCAGAGCTATCTGCCAGTTAAGAGAATCTTTTCCAAGCACTGAAGAAAAAAGGATGGATAGAACGGTGACAACTGCAACTGAGGCTGATGAGAGGAGGCGCACTCCTTGAAAAGTTCGAATCTTGCCCCGCTCCATGCCCTTCACCCTAGCAACTATCTCCTGCTTTGCTAGCGAAACTATGCAAAAATGGCGCTATGAAACAGTGGTCCTATATGGCGATGCTCATATTTACCTTCTGTGGCTCAGCGTGGTTGGAGATTGTTCTCAAGACTGGTGTTCTCCGACGAATCAAGCGCGTGATTATCAGCGTCCTACCAGTAAGTGCAATCTTTATCGCCTGGGATGCCTATGCCATCGCACAAGGACATTGGTTCTTTGATCGCGAACAGATTTTAGGAATCTACGGCCCGCTCAACATTCCGCTGGAAGAGTATCTCTTCTTCATCATTGTTCCAATGGCAGCGATATTTACAGTCGAAGGCGTAACCACGGTTAAGCCACATTGGCGAAAGGATGAGTTCGGGGAATGATTTACACTGATATCGCAATCATCGCTTTTGCAATCGCGGTAATGGTAGATCTCTTTGTATTAAAGACTTCATTGCTAACGCGACCTGCGTTCTGGACTTCCTACGCAATCATCTTGCCATTTCAATTCTTAACTAACTGGTGGCTCACTTCTCGTAACATCGTGATGTATAGCCCGGATGCAATCATGGGTCTTCGCTTCTTCTCCGCCCCCGCCGAGGATGTGCTCTTCGGCTTCGCCCTCTTACTGGGTGTGATGGGGCTCTGGGAGTTCTGGGGCCGACGGGGTTACCAGCGCAACAAACCTTAAAGCGCTGAAATTTCGAATAACAGTCCGCTCTCTGGCTTAAGCACTGGAAGTTGTAATCCAATATTTGCCAATTGATCACCGGTGAGATTGACCTGCGGCCACCAACCAGGGTGAACTTTCTGAAGATATTCCGCCGCACTTAGTTCAATATTTACCTTAACTGAGTAGGTGCTCTTGGCATCCAGACCATCAAAGGTAGCAACTAACGGACCGAAGTTATCGAGCGAGGTCAGCTGCATATATGTAAATACCGCTCGCTTCTTATCCTTAGCAACAGTGCCATACATCTGAGCATTGCCTTGAATAACATCGCTGCGTACAACATCGCCTGCGTGAATGAGATCGCGGTTCTTCTTATAGAAGGCGATATATGACTTCAGGATCTCCTGCTCGTGTTCGCTTGCCTCAGTGACATTCCATTCGATTCCGGCATGGCCAAAGAGCGCATTGAGAACGCGGAATGAGATGTCATGGGTTCGGTGCATCTGATGTCCAACGGTTGGACCGACGTGGGTGCCGAGGAATTCAGGTGGGATAACCATCGCGCTCCAGCGCTGAATCTGCTGACGTTCGAGCGCATCATTTTGATCTGAGGTCCAGAATCGATCAGCATGTTCAATCATGCCGAGATCGACTCGCCCACCACCTGAGGCGCAGGATTCGATTTCAAGTCCAGGGTGTCGGCGCTTGAGTTCATCGAATAGGCGATAGATCGCTTCTGTCTGCTTTCGTACAACAGGGCGGCCATCGCTAATTGGATCAGAGAGATGGCGGTTGTGATCCCACTTGATGTAGGCGATGTTGTTCTCAGTGAGAACTGCATCAACTTGGTTGAGCACATGGTTATATGCGCCCTCTTTAGTTAAATCGAGAACTTGCTGCCAGCGACCTTCGACTGGGATGCGACCTGGCTCTTGGAGAATCCAATCGGGATGGGCGCGATAGAGATCAGAGTCGGCATTGACCATCTCACCTTCGAACCAAAGTCCGAACTCGATGCCTTTATCGTTGATGTACTTGATGATTGGCTGCAGACCTTCTGGCCATACATCTTTTGATACAACCCAATCGCCTAGACCAAGATTGTCAGTACGTCTCGAACCGAACCAACCATCATCGAGCACGACGCGCTCAACACCGAGCTCAGCTGCCTTATCGACAATCTTCTTGATGCCATCAAAGCTATGGTTGAAATAGACCGCTTCCCACATATTGAGTGTGAGCGGACGTGGGCGAACTTTTGTAATGTGATTGGTGCGGCTGCGTATCCAGTCGTAGTGGCTACGGGTTAGACCATCGAGACCTTCATCGCTAAAGCTGGCGATTGCACGAGGAGCTTGATAGCTCTCGCCCGGCTTGAGAATTACCTCACCTGGCAACAAATATTCACCGGCTCCGATCGCCTTGCTACCATCGATTAGCCGTTCGACATGGTGGATGTTATTTCCTGACCAAGCCATTGCTAGCGACCAAGCGGGACCGCTGCGGAAGTTGGTTGAGTTGTTAAGAGCGATTTGTGTAATCGTGTAATCGTGACCAGAACGACCCTCAAATCCCTCGCGCGAGGAGAGCCCATAGGCGATATCACGACGCTGAGGCTGGCGTTCTTTCGTCCAGTGGCCATAAAAATCCAAAACTTGATCTGCTTGCTCGGCCAGCGGTAGCCAGTAGAGAAGATGCTCTAAGAAGTAATCAGATGAGCCTTGATTGGTAACTTTGGCGTCGATTAAAAGTACATCGCTCGGAGTAAGCGTGTAACTGATTTCAATCTCGAGCTCGGCGATTGCATCATGGAAGGTGGCGATCAAACTCTGATCTTTCTGAGTTGCGCTCGTAAGTACAAATCGATTTGAGGCTGCCGACCCACTGCGATGGCCACGGAGCGCTGGGTGCCCGATAAAACCACGGGAGTGCTCACGCAAAACTAAATTACGAGGAGCAACATCAAGTCCGCCATGAAAGTGTGGCTTCTGCACCGCTGCAGATAGCGCTTGAGATCCATCGTTGCTCAACGCCTCGACTCGTTTACCCCAATGAACAATCGAGAGCGTTTCATCGCTAGCTTCAAAGATGATTGAGGAGCGTGATTGGCTGAGATGAATCATGGCTTGATTCTAGTGCTCCAGGCTTGACTGTTAAACTCCCCAGATGATTATCGATATCTGGTCTGATGTCGTTTGCCCTTGGTGTTTTATCGGTAAGCGTCGCCTCGAGAAGGCTCTCTCGCTCTTCGAACATCGCGATCAGGTGGTTATTCGGCACCGCGCCTTTCAGCTTCAGCCAGAGATTTCCGATGTAGTTCCTACCGCCGACTATCTGGCAGAGAAGTACCGACTTCCGGCACCTCAAGTGAAGGAGATGCAGGCCAATGTCTGCGCCATCGCCGATGGCGAGGGGCTCTGTTACAACCTCGATCAAACGCTCTCTGGAAATACCTTCGACGCCCATCGCCTCCTACTCTGGGCCGAAACTTTAACTCTGCAAGATCAACTATTAGAGGCGATGTACTCAGGTTATTTCGAGAAATCTCTGCCACTTTTTACCCATGAAGATTTACTCGCAATAACATCGAGCGTTGGAATACCGGAGAGCGAAGCTAAGGCGCTGCTCGAATCAGATCGCTTCGCACCAGAGGTATTGAGAGATCGTGAGATTGCCAGCCAATTAGGGGCTACCGGTGTTCCTTTCTTTGTCTTTGATATGAAATTCGGGATATCAGGCGCTCAACCGTTGGCGGTATTTACGCAGACCCTCGAGCGCGCTTGGGAAGAGCACCTCTCACTTCAGGGATAGAATCTGCCAATTCCAGTTCCACTGGAGGCGGTAGCTCAGTTGGTTAGAGCCCCGAACTCATAATTCGGTCGTCGTCGGTTCGAGCCCGACCCGCCTCACTCATCCGAGAGTTGCCACTCCCCGCGAAATCTTCATCGGGATTGCAGCTAGATCTGTTGTCGCTGGACCTAAAACCAGTGATCCATTTGCTTCAAACTCCGAGCCGTGGGCATCACAACGCCATCCAGTATCGGTACGTGCCACAGTTACTCCTTGATGTGGGCAACTCAACGAGAAAGCTCTATAACTCTTTGCGCCAGTTCGTGTAATTGCAACTTGCTTTCCCTTAACGACCCCAACTCGTACTGAGCCACCTTCAATTCGCAATTCAGGAATCTTATTTAACTGAACTGAGAGACGACCACCTGGAAGTTTCTTCACTGAATTTGCAGCACTCGCTGGAAGTGGGGCAATCGTCGCCGCGATTACCCCACATACTCCAACCAAGAGCGCACGTCTATCGATAGCCTCTTGCGCCATATTTTCCTACTACTTAATCTTGCCGTAGATAGAGACGTCGGCAGTTGCAAAGGCGGTTGCCTCAGCGAGTGAACCTGCTGGCAGTTCTAGAAGTTGAACCAGCGCACCTGCTATACCAGGGGCTAGAGCAAGGGCGGCACCTTTATAGGCAGTAGTGCGCAACTTCGCCTTACGATCATTGGTGACTGCGGCCTTGAGAGATGCAGCATTTGAAATTGTAAATAGCGGTGAAGCAGCCGTTGCAGTTGCGCCGATAAGAGCACTAACGGTTCCGGTCTTTAAATCTATAACTGGGTTCTTCACAACAAGTTGCTTATTGTTGGTGGTGTTAAAGAAGACCACATTACTTCCCTTGTGCTCGACACCATTTTTCGTAGCGGTCACTGGAACATGGAAGACAACTTGACCATTTGCGCTCGAAAGCGAGTCACCCATTAGAGCTGCTGTAGCGCCACCTTGAACATAGAGAACTACGCCAAGGCTCTCAAGCGCGGCTGAGATTCCTTCTACCGTCTTCATATGAGTCATGCTCTGACCGGGTTTTGCCGCATCAGCTGATGCAGTTGAGAGTGAAAAGGAAGTTAATAACGAGACAACTGCAAAGATTGAAATGATTTTCTTCATTAGTTCTACTCTCCGTTTCGACCACCTTTGTGGTGGATGGAAAAGTAACAGCGGCGAGAATGGTCTTCGAGTTGAAATTGAAGAAACGAGAGTTCAGCTACGCTCAAAGTCTTTAGAAGACTCTGTGAACTCAATTATTCTCAAAGACTTTGAGCGCTCCCCCATAACACGCAACCCAAGTTCGATTTGTGCTCGAGTCGTACGTCACACCAATCGGCTCATTACAGACTTTGATTGTTTGAAGGATTTTCATATCTGAGGTGCGAACTTTGGAGACGGTATCGCTCTTGAAATTGACTACGAAGAGGGCGGTTCCATCGCTCGAGATATCTAGACTCCGAGCTGCCTCGCCGGTCTTAACGCTCTTAATACTCTTGTTGGCGAGAAGATCCCAGGCCTGCACCTTGCCGGAGAGATTCATCGTTACATAAAGTTTGCTCTGATCTGGTGAGAGCACTACTGCTCGCGGATTTGAACCGATGGGAATAAGGGTCTTCGTAAAGTCGGCGAGATCAATCCGATGGATGTGTGAGCCGCCCATCTCCGCAACGTAGGCATATCGGTTGTCAGAGGTTATAGCGATACCTCGTGGGTAGCGACCAATTTTTATCGACTTTACCGTTTTTCCGCTCTCAACCGAAATCACTGTGACGGTATATGAACACCAATTGCTTACCAGTACATACTTGTTATCGGGTGCGACTGCCACCACTTTAGGTACCGAACCGACGGGATAGACCGCATCTATCTTATTTGTCTCAAGATTTACGCGTGAGAGAAAACTGTTGTCATACCCCGATGCCGGCGAACAAGTGTCGTGGCCTTCCTTGGTAAATCCTTTTCCATACATGGCGTAGTTGGTGAAGTAGAGGTACTTTCCATCGGGAGAGAAAGCTCCCTCTACCGGAGCCCCTCGATAGAGACCGGAATATTTCTTATAGCCAAAATCTCCTAGGAAAACAGAATCTGGAATCGTTACTACAAGCTCCGCCTTGTTGGCATCGTAAATCGTGACGCTATGCGAATACATCATGTTATGGGCGCTGATTAAACCGGTATCTGAGGCCAAAACTGATTTAGGGGAAATCTTTCCGGTTATGGTCTTAGCCAACACCATTTTTTGCTCTGAATTGGGAGTACTAGCAATGGAATTGTTGTGATTTGCCATAAAAACAGCTAACAACATGACTAAAAGAATTCTTCTCACCTTCTCATCTTATCGGTTTAGCGATCTCTCCAATTGGGTTTAAACTTCTAACATGGGTGCGAAAGTCTGGAAGAGTCGAGATGCAGCAAAGTGCATCATTATTCCGAGCGAACTCGACCACAAATACTCTCGCGGAACCTTGGGTGTAATAACTGGTTCAGCGAAATATCCGGGAGCTGCTGTTCTGACGACTAGCGCCGCCTTTGCAACGGGCCTTGGCGCGTTGAGGTTTCATAGCAACTCAGGTCTAGCCCACCTCGTCCTTCACCAAACACCCGAAGCGCTCGTTCAACCAGGGCCAGTAACAGCATGGATTGCCGGATCTGGAATCGACGGCAAGAAATACAGTGACATCACTACATGGTTGCGCCATCGATGGTTTGAATTACTGAAGCGACAGAGCGTCCCCACCCTTCTCGATGCCGGTGCGCTCTATCTCGCTGGATCGCTCGAGCAGCCGACTCTGATCACACCACACGCCGGAGAACTCTCTAAGTTGCTTAGCCAACGAGGCATCGTTGCAAGTAGCGAGCTGATCGAATCAAACCCGCGCCACTGGGCTCAATTCGCTTCGCAATCTTTAGCGGTCACAGTCTTACTTAAAGGATCCACAACAGTTGTAGCTCAAGATGAGTACATCATTGAACTTCCAAAGAGCACGCCATGGTTGGCAACAGCTGGCTCTGGCGATGTCCTTGCCGGAATTATCGGCGCGCTCATCGCCACTAATTACATTGAGATTCTCAATGACCAGAAGCGATTGGCAGAGGTTGCGGCAACCGGTGCCCTTATCCATAACCAGGCAGCTCTCCGCGCAAGTGGAGGTGGGCCAATCTCCGCCTCATCGCTGATAGAAGAAATTGCACCGACAGTAGCGAAAATTCTCGATTAACCCGGGTCTTCCCTGAGATAACTTCACGCTTTCTTCACAAGTCAATCACTTCACTACCGAGAGCCTACTCATCGGGCTACCGTCGCTCCATGACAACTTTTCAGATTGAGAAACCTCGCATCCTCATCCTCGATTGCAACCGCTTTGAATTGGCAACTCTCGCTGACTCGCTACGTATGCAGAGCCTCGATGTTGTTGGCCAGGCACCCAATATCGATAGCGCAATTCAACTCTTTCGCGCCACCAGCCCTGATTCAATCATTCTCAATCTCCAAGGGTGCGACCGCAGCTGTCTCGATCTACTCCACTCTCTTCGAGAGATTGATGCAAGAGTTGGAATCGTCCTCCTCACCGAGGCCTCTGATCTTCGCCTCTACGGAATCACCGAGGCTGACCTTCCGGTAGGCACACAGTTGATTGAGAAATTAGCGCTCAACGATCTCCGCGAGATTCGTAGCGCAGTCGATGCAGCAAACGCAACCGGGCGTCGCACTCGTTGGATCGCCAATATCTGGAATAGCTCGCTTGGGTCGCTTACCGATGTACAGGTTGAGACCCTTCGATTACTTGCGCTGGGCTTGAGTAACTCAGATATCGGAAAGGCCCGCTTTGTCAGTGAGAAATCAGTCGAACAGACCATCACTCGTATCGCGCAACATCTCAATGTTGTCCATGAGAAGGGGCGCAATATGCGCGTCACCCTCGCCTCTGAATACTTTAGATGGCTCGGTGCGCCTCGCGAACACGCGGTCTAACCCGCTCTCAGTAACTACTACGGTAAAGTCGGCGTCATGTCCGCCGACCTCACACTTGCAGATCTCCGCGCTCGATGGAACGAAGTCCTCGATCGCCTAGAGCGCGAGAATCGAATCGCCTGGATGGCCTTCTTCGACGGCCGACTTGAATCCTTCGATAATGGCCGCCTTACCCTCGACTTCTCTGATCCAGCAAAACTTTCCATGGGCCACGATTATCGTGAGGCGCGAATTCGGATGGCGCCACAGTTGCAAGGGATCATCCAAGATCTCTTTGGTATCTCAGTAGTTGTTATCGAGAAGTAGATGAAGTTTAAGAAAGGTATCGCCACTCTCACTGCGATTGCCGCCCTCGTATTTCCTATGAGCGGAGCCCCAGCGGCACCAAAAGAGAGCGTTATTAAGATGGCAGGCCCTGGTACCCGTATCCATGGCGCAGATATCAGTCGTTGGCAGCACCCAGGTGATAAGCCGATTAATTTTCTCAAGATGCACTCCGCTGGACTTCGCTTTGTGATCATCAAAGCTTCGGACTCACGCGAAGAGTCGGATCGATTGGCGCGAAAGTATCTCGCCACAGATCGAACGGGAGCTCAAGCAGCTGGTATCTACACCGGTTTCTATCACTATGCAGTGCTGCCTGATGTCACGACTCGAACCGCACTGATAAAGGATGCACAGGTTCAAGCTCAGAAAGCGCTCTGGCGATTGGCCTCCGTTGGCGGTTATAACGAGATGGACCTGCCATATGCCCTTGATATTGAGAACAACTGCATTCGCTATCGCAGCAATAATGACTGTGCAAAGCGAGCGACCAAGCAAGCGGTGACGCTATGGAGCAAGACTTTCTTGGCTGCACTAAAAGAGAAGACTGGAAGAACTCCTATCGTCTATTCATATCCCGCTTTTCTTGAGCGCTCGATGGCACGCGATAAAGAGCTCGGTAAGTACCCACTCTGGTTGGCACAATATGCAGTTGATCCCGCCATACCTACGGCAGCTCCTGGGTTGAAAGATATTGGATGTTACGTTCATTCTTGGACTAGCGCATCTTGCAAATCTAATTGGGTGATCTGGCAATACACATCATGTGGAATCGCTCGTAAGTATGGAGTTCCTAGCAATCGACTCGATCTCAATGTCTTCCGCGGCTCACCTGAAGAGTTTCTCGCACTCGCAACCGGAACATGGGTGCCGGAAGAGATTGACTTAATGCCAGTCAATGAGACCTCAACGATGGTTCTCGAAACTTTGACCGCCTCCTCCACCGATAAATATGTAACTTTCTCGCTCAAAGTTCTCCGCCCAGATAGCTCACCAGTCGTCACCGGTGATGTGAAGTTTCTCGCCGACACCAGCACCGCCTTCGCATTCAAGCAAACGGTTGTGCGGACAACTAGCGGAAATTGGAAGATAGCGCTGAAGACGCAACAAGCAGGTACCTGGGGTGGAAAGTTGGTATTTACCGATCCTTCACAGACCCACGCTGCCGTGAGCTATCCGGTGACTTTCTCACTAACCCAAGGTAGCGCCGCAACACCTACGCCAAAGCCTGAGGTAAAACCAACAGTGAAGCCGAAACCAACTGATGGCTGTAGGTATCAGATTAAGAATTAATAAGTGCAGCTACAGCTGCAACTTCAGCATCAACTTGATCGCGATATTCAGCGATTGATGCTCGCTTCTGAGCAGCGCTCCAACCTAAAACCGGGCCAATCAAGGCAGCAATATCATCCACGAGATCAAGACCAGCAAGTGGCGCCTCAAATGCAAGGCGGGTTCGACGTGAAATCACATCATCTACCGACATTGCACCTTCATGCGATGCTGCATAGACAATCTCGGCCTTGAGATAAGGAAGACCTGCAACTAGAGGTTGAGCCAACTTCTTATCACTAGAAACTAACTCGAGAACTTCACTGATGAGAGAGCCGTATCGATTTAAGAGATGGACAACCGTCTCCTCTGTAATTGAATACTCGCTTGCAATCTGTGCGCTCTGTTGCACAAGTGCGAAGTAACCATCAGCGCCAACGAGTGGGAGCTTCTCAGTGCATGACTCTTTCACTAAGCGACGAAGGTCGGTTACCGCAAGATCAATCGCATCTTTACCCATTACGCGATATGTCGTGTACTTACCGCCAGCGATACTGACGAAGCCTGGTGCGCTTCGATCGGTAGTGTGTTCGCGGGAGAGCTTGGTTGTTGCCGAGCCCTTGGTATTTGCCACGAGCGGACGCAAGCCCGCATATACACCGATAATGTCTTCGCGCTTGAGCTGTGGATCGAGAACTTTGTTGGCCTGATCGAGAATGTACTGAACATCCTCACTCGAGGCATGTGGATGAGCGCGATCGCCATCGTATGGCGTATCAGTGGTACCGACAATCCACTTATCTCCCCACGGAATTAAGAAGAGGACGGACACCTCTGTCTTTAAAATTATTCCAGTGTCGGATTTGATGGCATCACCTGGCACGACTATATGTACGCCCTTAGACATGGTGACGCCATATCCCGGAGTAATACCAAACTTGGCATGCATCTCATCGCTCCAGATACCAGCGCACATCACGACTGATTTTGCCTTCACCGAGATCTTTGCTCCGGTAACGGTATCGACAACCTGTGCGCCAACAACTTTCTTGCCATCGCGAATCAATTGATCAACCTCAACTCGAGTTGCAATCGTCGCTCCATGGCGACGGGCGGTGCGGATAATAGTCATCGTGTGGCGCGCATCATCTACCTGAGCGTCGTAATACTTAACTGCGCCGGTCACAATATCTTGGCGAAGAGATGGTGCAATCTCAGCAATCTTCTTACCTGAAATATGTTTATGCCACGGCAGCGCACGTTGAAAGCCGCGCAGAACGTCATAGAGAGCGAGACCAGCACCAACATAGGTACGGTCTTTCAACTTCTCGTGGAGGGGATAGAGAAATCCAACTGGCTTAACCAAGTGAGGGCTAAGTGAGGAGACCATCAACTCGCGCTCATGCAGCGCTTCACGTACTAATTTAAAGTCGTACTGCTCGAGATAGCGAAGTCCGCCGTGAATTAATTTACTAGAACGGCTAGATGTTCCAGATGCCAAGTCGCGAGCTTCGACGAGCGCAACTTTTAACCCACGTGAAGCGGCATCGAGCACTGCACCAGCGCCAGTGACTCCGCCGCCGATAATAAGAATGTCGAACTCATCTTCTGCCAAGGCCTTTATGGCAGCATCGCGTTGCGTGGTATTGAGTTCGGAGGAAAACATCGAGATATACCGATTTCTGTAGGTATTGAGTAGGCTTAAGTTTATGGCATTCGTAGGCAGTTTGGACCAAGGAACCAGCAGTACCCGTTTCATGATCTTCGATGAGAGTGGAAAGGTTGTCGGACAGCATCAACTGGAGCATCGACAGATACTCCCCCAAGCAGGCTGGGTCGAACATGATGCGGCAGAGATATGGGATCGAACCCAAGAAGTCATCGCAGGAGCGCTGAAACAAGCGAACCTCCTCGGATCTCAACTTGCTGCCATCGGAATAACCAATCAACGAGAGACCACGGTGGCATGGGATATCTCATCCGGCCAGCCGCTTCATAACGCGATTGTCTGGCAGGACGTTCGAACCGCTTCCTACCTTGAAACTCTCAATGAAAGTTCGCGCACCACCATTACCCATAAGAGCGGGCTGACCATCGCGCCATACTTCTCTGGCAGCAAGATGCATTGGTTGGTTAAGAACTCGCCTGCGGTAGCTGAGGCCATATCAGCTGGCACCGCTCGATTCGGCACCATCGATAGTTGGCTGCTCTGGAATCTCTCTGGCGGAGTGCAAGGTGGCGCGCATCTGACCGATGTCACCAACGCTAGTCGTACCTTATTAATGAACCTTGAAACTCTCGATTGGGATCAAGAACTCCTCGATATCCTGGAAGTTCCGCGCTCGGTTCTGCCTGAGATTCGATCCTCATCTGAAATATATGCACACACCAATCCCCACGGCCCGCTTGGAGCCGCAGTACCAATCGCTGGAATCCTCGGCGATCAACAGGCAGCGATGGTTGGTCAAGTCTGTTTCGACCGTGGCGAATCTAAGACCACATATGGCACTGGAAACTTTGCACTTCTCAATACCGGCACCGAGATTGTTCGAAGCAAGAACGGCCTTCTCACAACGGTCTGCTACAAACTCGGTGACCAACCTGCGCGATACGCACTAGAAGGTTCGGTTGCAGTTACCGGTTCGGCAATTCAGTGGCTTCGCGATCAACTTGGAATCATCAACCATGCAGCAGAGACCGAGGCGCTTGCTTCAACTGTTACAAATACCGGTGGCGTCTATTTTGTCCCTGCCTTCTCTGGTCTCTTTGCGCCTTACTGGCGAAGCGATGCGCGAGGTGTAATTGTTGGTCTCACTCGAGCAGCAACAAAGGCTCATCTTGCTCGTGCTGCTCTTGAGGCGATCTGTTATCAAACACGAGATGTTATGGATGCCATGGTTGCCGATTCCGGAGTTCCCATGCACGAGATGCGAGTAGATGGTGGTATCACAGCGAACTCGCTCTGTATGCAGATGCAGGCAGATATTATGGGAATCGATATAACTCGCCCATTGATTACTGAGACCACCGCACTTGGCGCAGCATATGCAGCCGGACTTGCAGTGGGTGTCTGGTCCAATACCGATGAGTTGAAGAAACAATGGCAACAATCTCGTCGTTGGAGCCCGACATCGACGGCGGAACATCGCGCTGCTGGCTATGCCGAGTGGAAGAAAGCGATCGAACGCACTCTCAATTGGGCTTAATCGAGATAGAATCTCTCTCCTATGAACGATATTAACGAGATTAAAGAGCTATCTGCCGGAGTCGTTCGCACCGACCGCACTATGAATGACGGTCGCACCATTCGCTATTACGACACTGCAGGTCAATCTCGTACCGTCAAAGATCAGCGCGAAAAGGAAGAACAACCTGGCATTGGCGAACTCCGCCTGGATCCTCTGCTCAACGAATGGGTCGCAATGGCAGCTCATCGCCAAGGACGTGTCTTTCTTCCGCCAAAAGAGTTATGCCCGCTCTGCCCAACTACTAGCGATCTCCTTACTGAGATTCCAGAGGCGGATTATGAAGTCGTAGTCTTTGATAATCGCTCGCCATCGCTTCGCCCACCGGTTGGAGATTTCGCTCTCCCAGATTTAGTCGGCGCAGATACCGACGAGGGTGTGGCGGCAGGTAAGTGCGAAGTTATCTGCTTTACCGGCGATCATGGGGGTTCGTTTAAGACTCTCTCGCCACAACGTGTGCGCACTTTGTTAGAGGCTTGGCGAGATCGCACCGAAGAGCTTTCGAAACTTCCCTACGTTCAACATATTGCGCCATTCGAAAACCGTGGTGAAGAGATTGGCGTAACCCTCGCCCACCCACATGGTCAGATCTACGCTTACTCATACCTGCCTCCTCGAGTGAGCAAGATGCTGGCAGTTGCCCGCGAACATAAGGCGAAGACTGGCCACGTTCTATTCGATGATGTCTTGGCGAGAGAACTCCGTGATGGCGTACGAATCATCACACGCAACGAACACTGGGTTGCTTACACACCTTACGCATCACGCTATCCATTTGAGATTCATGTCGCTCCGCTCCAACCTGTCGCTGATCTCACTGAGCTCTCTCCGGCTGCATGCGACTCATTCCCATCACTGGCGATCGAGGTGATGCAACGCCTCGATGGAGTCTTTGGCGTTGAGATGGCCTATATCGCTGCTTGGCATCAAGCTCCGGTACGTGAAGGCCGAGATCTTCTACGTTTGCATTGGCAAATTACCTCAGTACGTCGCGCACCTGGAAAGTTAAAGTACCTTGCAGGTTCCGAATCTGCGATGGGCGCCTTTATTATGGATATGAAGCCAGAGCAATCTGCCCAACAACTTAAAGATGTAAAGCTCTAACCCATGGCAAGTCTGGAGAACGCATTCCATGAGCTCTACGGCCACCGCGCCGAAGTAAGTGCTGAGGCGCCAGGTCGAGTTAATTTAATTGGCGAACATATCGATTACAGCGAAGGTTTTGTTCTTCCCTTTGCCATCGCAGATCGCACCTATGCGGCAATAGCTCGCAATAGCGATGGCTTGGTACGCATCGCATCACAACAGCGTAAGAACCGAATCTTCACGATTGATATTAATGATGTTAAGCCAGGTAGCGCAGGCGAGTGGGAGAAATATGTCCTCGGAGTTATCTGGACGATGGGAATCTCAACTGGCGTAGATATCCTTGTCGATGGCACTGTTCCATCAGGTGCGGGTCTATCTTCATCTGCCGCTCTTGAGTGCTCAGTCGCTGTTGGACTCAATACTCTCTTTCAACTCGGTAAGTCGCTTGAGGATTTAGCGCGCGCTACCCAGAAGGCGGAGAACGATTATGTTGGCATGCCATGCGGAATTATGGATCAATCGGTCTCTCTCATGGGGCGCGAGGGTTCTGCCCTCCTTCTCGATTGCCGTGATCTCACAACTGAATCAGTTCCATTCGATGTCGCCTCTGCTGGCCTGGAACTTCTCATTATCGATACTCAAGCCCATCACGCCTTGGTCGATGGTGGATATGCTGAACGTCGAGCATCATGTGAAGCAGTTGCAGCGAAGTTAGGTATCCCCTCGATGCGCCATCTCACCATGGAGCTCCTCAATGCTCACAAGTCAGAGGTAAGTGATGTTGAGTACATCCGCGCTCGACATGCGGTGACTGAGATTCAACGAGTAAAAGATGCCGTAGCTGCACTCAAGGCTTCGGATTTCCAGAACCTCGGTCGCCTCATCAACGAATCGCATATCTCACTCCGCGACGATTACACCGTCTCTTGCCCTGAACTCGATACTGCTGTTGATGCCGCTCTCGCTGTCGGCGCACTAGGTGCGCGCATGGTCGGCGGTGGATTTGGCGGTAGCGCAATTGCGTTAATTGCGGCAGATCAAATCGAGAACGTTAAGGAATCGATCCGCCAAGCTTATGCAGCCAAGGGCTTTAAAGCACCGAGATTTTTCACCTCACTGCCGAGCGCAGGTGCATCGGCCAAGCTCAATCAGTAATCAGCTAGTTGAGCTTGGCGCTGAGCCGAGCGTGACCTTAAAGCTCTTCTCGCCTCCAGTTGGCAAGGTGACCGTCACCGTTACAGAAGCGCCAGGAACCATGGATCGAATTCGCACAATTGCGCTCTCGGTATCTGGAGTCTTAACGCCATTAATTGCGGTGATGATTGAACCAACTGGAATGCCGGCTTTCTCGGCACCCTCGCCAGCGCTGAGTCGAGAGATCTTCGCGCCAACACCTGTGTAGGTAGGGTCGAAGAAGACGCCAAGTACTGGTCGGGTCGACTTACCAGTTGCAATGATCTCATCGACAATTCGCTTCGCTTCATTGATGGGGATAGAGAAACCAAGTCCGATATTGCCGCTCGTTCCACCAGAGCTCAGCGTTGCAATTGCTGAATTGACGCCGATGATTCGACCTTGGCTATCAACGAGTGCGCCACCTGAATTACCAGGGTTAATTGCGGCATCAGTCTGAATCGCATTGACATAGGACTCAGAACCGGTCGAACCGGTAGTCACTGGGCGATTGAGCGAAGAGATAATTCCACTAGTAACAGTGTTGGCTAATCCAAGTGGCGAGCCAATCGCCAATACTGAATCTCCTACGCTGACCTTCGAAGAGTCACCGATTCCAATTTCAGGGAGATTGCCGATATTCACCTTTAAGACTGCTAAATCGTAATTAGCATCGCGGCCAACAATAGTTGCCTTGTGCTGATCGCCGTTGAGGAGCTCGACCGTGATGGTTCCGCTGCTGGCAGCGCCCTCAACCACGTGATTGTTGGTGATGATGTAGCTGATTGAAGAGGAAGATTTGTAGATAGAACCCGAGCCGTTGCCGCCGCCTGCCGATGAAGTCACCTTGATTGATACAACTGAAGGCGTCACAAGTGAGGCGATTGTTTTAGCATCTATGGAAGATGCGTTGCCAATAACAATAGGAGTACGAGTGCCGGTACATGCGCCATTGGTGGCGAGATAGAGAGCCTTGGTACGTGAATCAGCACATGCGGTGATTGTAGGAGTTGGAGATGTTGCTGCGGTGGCCATGGTTCCGGCAACGGCAGCGCCTGCAACAAATGCGATGATTGGTTTGAGGTTCTTCATAGCCCACATCTTGCCCGAGCTTTCTGAGATTTTCCTGTTATAAATTTAGGAGAATTATTAAGCTTCGACTACCCAGCCGCCTTTTACTGCGACCTTAACCGATGCCAGCGGAGTTTCTGCTGGGCCTTTGAGCGGCTTGCCGCCCTTGAGTGGATCAAATTGAGCACCATGGCATGGGCAGATTAATTTCTTATTTGCCTTGTTATAGGTGACGTTACATCCCTGGTGGGTGCAGATCATCGAATATGCGAAGACGCCAGCTTTGGTGCGGAAGGCGATCGCTGGTACGCCTTGTGCTGCGGTGGTAAATGAATATGTGCCACCGACGGGAAGCTTTGAGAGGCGCACGATTCTGGTTTGGGCTGCATCAGCACCCTGCTTGGTGAGCAACGATGAAACTGCTGTGAAGGCAACGACCATTGCGCCGCGTAGAGTTGCGCGGCGTGAGATGCCTTCGCGGTTAAACATAAGCTCCCTGACTTGGATTCGAACCAAGAACCTGTCGATTAACAGTCGACTGCTCTGCCGTTGAGCTATCAGGGACTATTTTCTTGCGGTGCGCACTCTATCGCACGCCCGCAAGAGCGACAAAATTAAAGGCTACCGACCGCTAACTCGTGGAGGGTACGTCGGGTGCTCTCGAGGGCTACCAACTGGGCAAAGGCCGCGTTGTACTCATCCCCATTCTCAACCGGGTTGAGGCGCTGGAGGCGAGATTTGAGATCGGCTATCGCGCGACTTGCACCTACTTCACGAAGTCGGGCGACGATAGAGGCGACATATCTCTCGGTAATTTCACCCTCTGCACGAATCGGTTCGACCGATAACTCAGTGAAGAGCGCCTTCGTCTGCGGATCGGCAATCTCCTCCGATGTTATCGAGCGAGTAGCGCCCAAAGAGTTGATCGTTGAAGCAAGGGATGCGTAGGCAGGATGGGTAAATGCGCCATCTTCAATGCTGCTCCACGTTGTCACTAAAGCTGGAAGTTGAACGCGTGCTTTAAGAACTTCACGTTCTAGCATCAGCGTAGGTTCGAGTGGATCTGGGCGCCACGCATTTTCGGTTGTTGGCTCATCCGGATTAGCTTCTGCCGGCGCAGATCGCCTTACTCCTTGCGCGACAGCTCGGGTAACAATCTCAACCTCTACACCCAACCATCCCGCCAATAAACGCGAGTACTCAGGGCGAAGCGACTTGTCTCGAATCTGACTTACTAGCGGCGCTGTTGCATTGAGCGCATTAACTCGACCTTCAGCGGTATTGAGATTATGGAGATTGAGTTCAGTCTTGATAGCAAATTCAAAGAGCGGAATTCGCCGAGCGATGAGATCGCGCAGTGCTAGATCGCCTTTGTTCTGTCGGAGATCACATGGATCGAGACCATCTGGTTCTACTGCAACAAATGTCTGGGTGACGAATTTTTGATCTTCGTTAAATGCCCGCATCGCTGCCTTCTGACCAGCGGCATCACCATCGAAGGTAAAGATGACTTCTCCTCGGAAGGCATCGTCGTCCATCAAGAGCCGGCGAATGATTCGAATATGGTCAGGACCAAATGCAGTACCGCAAGTTGCGACTGCAGTAGTAATTCCTGCGAGATGACAGGCCATCACATCGGTATAGCCTTCAACAACAACTACTTGGCGCTTCTTAGCAATCTCTTTCTTAGCCATATCGAGTCCATAGAGAACTTGGCTCTTCTTGTAGATCGGGGTCTCAGAGGTATTGAGGTATTTAGGCCCTTGATCTTCGGTATCACTGGCAAGTTTGCGCGCACCAAACCCAACGACATCACCCGAGATATCTTTAATTGGCCACATGAGGCGGTTACGGAATTTATCGATTGGTCCTCGCTCGCCCATCTTTGAAAGTCCAGCTAACTCGAGCTCGTCGATAGTGAATCCCAACCCGCGTAAATGTTTAGTGAGCCCATCCCAGGAGTTAGGTGCATAACCCACACCAAATGCTTCACAGGCCGCCCGATCGAAGCCGCGCTTTGTGAGTAGCTCACGGCCAATCGCAGCATCTGGTGAGGTATTGAGTAAGTGTTGGAAGAATTTGGCCGCCTCAACATGTGCAGCGACTAATCGCGAGCGATTACCTACCGGAGCTTTCTGACCACCGGAATACTCTTCATAGCGAAGCGTGTATCCCATTCGATCTGCCAATCGCTCGATGGTCTCGGTAAAGGAGAGGTGATCGATCTTCATCAAGAATGCGATCACATCGCCACCGGTCTGGCAGCCAAAGCAATGGAAGTAACCCTTGCTAGGCGTTACGTGGAATGACGGTGACTTCTCGTCGTGGAAAGGACAGAGCCCCTTCTTTTGACCGCCGCCGGCGTTCTTGAGTTGAACATAATCTCCAACAACTTCATCGATTGGAGCACGCTCTCGGATGTATTGAACATCCTCATCTCTAATGCGACCGCTCATGTTGCTACCTTAGCCTCTACTTCCCGATAGGTGGGCATGGAGCGCATAAGCACCTGGGTCGGTGAGGCTGGCAATCTGGTCTATGACCACTCGCAGCCGCTCGCTATCGGTGGCAGCTACCTTCCAGTCATCTTCAAAGATTGGGTCGAGCTCTAGCGGAGCTTTCGCATAGAGCATCTCAACCAATTCGCGAATCACAATCTGCTGCTTCTCATATCGCTCTTGTGATGCCGCAGCGTTGATGAGGTAGTGGCCAGCGACAGCTTTGAGAAAATCAACTTCGATTAACGCCTCACGTGGAATCTCGAGATTTGCGCTGTAACGCGAGAGCGATCCAGCGCCAAACTTCGATCGAGTTTCGCGCTCAGCCGCTAATACAAAGCGGCCTATCAGCTGAGAGGTCGTATCTTTGAGGCGAGCAAGCGAGGCATGGGTGCGATCGAAGTTTCGAGGCCAGCACGAGAGCGATTGAAGGCGACTCAGCGCAGCTGCCGCCTCATCTTTAGTAGCTTCGCTCTTATAGTCATTGACCATAACCGAATAGAGGAGATCGAAATCTCGATCGAAATCATTAACTTTTAATTGGCCGGCAAAGATTGCATCTTCAAGATCATGTACTGAATAAGCGCAGTCATCGGACCAATCCATAATCTGAGCTTCAATACATTTACGGCCTTCAGGCGCACCTTGGCGCATCCAATTAAAAATTTCGACATCGTCGCCATAGACGCCAAATTTCCGTGAATTGACTTGATTGCTCCACGGATACTTTGTCGCTGCATCGAGCGATGCGCGAGTGAGGTTTAGACCAACGCTCTTGCCTTTGCCGTCGATGCTCTTAGCCTCAATTCGAGTGAGCAATCTAAAACTCTGCGCATTTCCCTCAAAGCCGCCACAATCAACTGCAACCGCAGCTAAAGCTTCTTCGCCATTGTGGCCAAATGGTGGATGGCCAAGATCGTGAGAGAGACATGCTGTCTCCAATAAATCTGGATCTGCACCTAGCGATTCGCCGAGCTCGCGACCAATCTGCGCACATTCGAGCGAGTGTGAGAGGCGGGTACGTTGAAAGTCGTTCTCCCACGGCACTGCTACTTGAGTCTTTGCAGCTAACCGGCGAAGCGCAGCTGAGTGAATTACTCGCGCGCGATCGCGCATAAATTCGGTACGACCACCGCGCTTTGCCGGTTCGTCTAAGAAGCGCTCTTGATCGCTCGATGAATATCCCGCTAACTCAGTAGTCACAGACATACCTTATAAGCCAGTGCTCGGCAGATGATCACTGATCGTGATTCCACGCTTGCCTAGCGTGATGTAAGCCAGATATGCCCCAGCTTCGCGGACCAGATAACGAAAGCCAGAGTTCGCTAATGAATTGGGACCCTCACCTACGGGAGAGCAGGTCGCCACTGCATCTAAATCTCTGGCCATCGCTATGGTGCGATTACAGTGATAGGGATCGGTAGCGATGATCACCTGGGTTAAGTTGCGCTTCTTCATCTCAGCAACGTAGGCGATAGTCTGACTTCTCGTATCTCGACCAGTTGGCAGCGCAATCACGGCGCTGCGTTTTACGCCGTTGGTGCGGAGCCAATATGCACCAGCAGCCGCTTCGGTAGTTCTATCTCCCGGTGCCCCTGAACCAACGGTGATGATGAGCGGCGCTCGACCTTTAAGGTGGAGGCGCTTCGCCTCTTGCAAACGAGCGAGAAGAACTTCACCTGGTCGGCCATCGAGTTGGGCAGCGCCTGGCACCACAATTACATCAGCGTTAGAAATTGTTGGATGGCGTGCGGCGTTGTAGGTAACAAATATCGCATAACCGGGGACTGCGATTATCACAGTCATAATCAGGGTAAAGATTCGGCGAATTAACTTAAACATCAGCCACCCGAGAACATATCTTCAGCTTCCAGATGGATCATCTCATCGGGATCTTTCAACCAACCATCTGGCAGAGTTGGGGTTCGTCCATGGCTAGTTCTTCCGCGCGGTTTCTCTGAAACTTCAACTGGATAAGGTTGATCTTCAAGTTGATCTAGGAGAGACCTTAATTCGCTTAATGAAGAGACCATGCCGAATTGGCGGCGAAGCTCACTCGGGACACGGAATCCCTTGAGGTACCAAGCCATATGTTTGCGAAGATCGCGACATCCACGGATTTCGGATTCAAAGTAATCAACTATTAATTCACCGTGACGGAACATCACCTCTCGAACTTCAAAGAGGGTTGGAAGGTGCGGGGTTGAATTACCTTGAAGTGCAGCAACGAGATCAGCAAATAACCAAGGGCGACCAAGACAGCCACGACCCACAACTACTCCAGCGCAGTTGGTCTGCTTCACCATTTCAACGGCATCGGCACCGCTCCAGATATCTCCATTACCCAGGACGGGAACTCCAGTTGGCTTAAGGTGTTCGACCAATCGTGCAATTGCCGACCAATCCGCCTTACCTTCATACATCTGTTCCGCGGTACGAGCATGGAGCGCTACCCAAGCAACGCCTGCTTCGGCAGCAGATTGCGCGGCTTCAAGATAGGTGTGGTGATCGCTATCGATTCCGATACGCATCTTTACCGTTACTGGGATTCCGAATGGCTTGGCAGCTTCAACTGCGCCCTGCACAATCGCCGAGAAGAGTTTCCGCTTAAATGGCAGCGCAGCTCCCCCACCTTTACGAGTTACCTTAGGAACCGGGCAGCCAAAGTTCATATCGATATGGTCGG
>JBEGTC010000004.1:0-23456 GCA_041179565.1 Actinomycetota bacterium | reverse complement strand
TCGAAAAGGCCTTCTTGCTGGCGCATTCCTCGGTACTGGATATATCTTTCAAACTCTTGGCTTAGCAATCGCAGGCGCGGCAATCACTGGATTTATCACTGGTCTCTATGTTGTCACCACTCCCCTCATTGCTTGGGTGGTTCTGAGACAGAAGATCGACTCTTACACCTGGGGTTGCGTTGTCACGGCAACGATCGGCTTGGCCCTTCTCTCACTCCACGGATGGTCGGTCGGAACTGGTGAAGCTCTCGTACTAGTTAGCGCAGTTGCCTTTGGCGCTCATATCGTCGCACTTGGTCGTTGGAGTAATGGTCTCGATAGCTACGCAATGACGGTCGTTCAGCTAACTGGCTGTGCAATCCTCACTGGAGTGTTGGCGCTTATCCAAGGGTATGAGCCGCCTGCAGGTCGATCTGGTTGGCCGGTAGTTATCTTCACCGCAGTCTTTGCAACCGCTATCGCATTTATGGTTCAAACCTGGTCACAAGCTCATATCTCATCGACCAAGGTGGCGGTCATTCTGACGATGGAGGTCGTCTTTGCCGCGCTCTTTGCAGTTCTCTTCGGCGGTGAGACTATTAGAACTCAAGCGCTCTTCGGCGGTCTCCTAGTATTGGTTGCGATGTTTGCTATCGTGAAACCACGTGAGGTAAGTAATGGCAATTGATCTTCGCTCTGACACAGTTACCCAACCATCAGCGGCAATGCGCGAGGCGATCGCGGCAGCACCTGTCGGTGATGATGTCTATGGCGATGATCCCACCGTCAACTCACTCGAAGAGCGGGTAGCAGCTCTCTTCGGGAAAGAGGCTGGGCTCTTCTCTCCTACCGGTTCGCTCGCCAATCAACTTCTCATCCGGACTCTAGTTAAACCAGGTGAGGAGTTATTGACCGAAGAGCGCGCACATATTGTTCGCGCCGAGCTCGGTGCAGGTGCTGCATTTAGTGGGATTACCACTCGAACCTGGAGCTCAGATCGTGGTCTGCTCAACGCCGACGCTCCCCTTGCTCTCGCACACGAGAGCGCTGGCCCATATCTGGTCTCGACCAAGGCGATTGCAGTTGAAAATACCCACAACTTTGGCGGCGGAACCGTCCAGCCCATCGATGAAATTGCCCGTCTCAGCGAAGGCGCACATGCTCGAGGTATTGCAATGCATCTCGATGGCGCACGTATCTGGAATGCACATATCGCATCCGGTGTCTCCTTTGCCGAATACGGAAAACACTTCGACACCATCAGCGTCTGCCTCTCTAAAGGTTTAGGTGCGCCAGTCGGCTCGATTGCACTTGGCAGTAAAGAAGCGATAGCTGAAGCGCGCATTTGGCGTAAGCGCTACGGAGCAGGGATGCGCCAAGTTGGACTTCTAGCTGCAGCAGGTCACTTCGCCCTCGATCACAATATTGAGCGACTCGCTGAAGATCACGCCCGTGCTCATCGAATCGCGACTGCGCTTGCTGCACATGACAAGTCGCTCATTGATCCTGCGACCGTTGAGACAAATATTGTTGGGCTCGAACTTTCGGCAACGGGTATGAGCGCTGCTGACTTTGCGTCACGTTGTAAAGAGCGAGGACTCTGGATAAGTGCGCTCGGAAAGAGCTATGCGCGCCTCGTAACCCACTTAGATTTCGATGATCAACAATGTGAGGCATCGATAGCGATTATGATCGAAGTTCTTGGCTAGTCGAGCGCGCCTTCATGCTTTAGCAACCAGAGCTTTTTATCTACTCCCCAGCCATATGCGCCGAGCGCGCCGCCAGTCTTAACAATTCGGTGACATGGAACGATAATTGCGATCTTATTCTTGGCGCATGCGCTGCCAGCGGCGCGAACTGCAGCTGGACTTCCTGCTCGATGAGCTAGATCTGCATACGACTCGGTACTACTGACCTTAACTTTTCTCATTCCCGCCCACGCTGCTTGGGAGAATTGCCCACCTGGCTGTTTAACTTTAATTGAATTGATTACGGTGAGATCGCCATCGAAGTAACTGTTGAGCTTTTCAACTATTGGATGAGCCTTGCCGCTCTTGCCAATCTTCTCCGACAATTCAGCTGGCGTTAGCGATGAGAGAAGATCTTGAAAGCCAGAGAGGTTGAGCCCCAGTACGGTCTCTCCCTTTGTGAGGAGATAGAGCTTTCCTATCGGCGATGCAATCGTTGCCGTGAGTAGCTCGGCCATCAACTACCGATCGCGGAGCATTTCAGCTACAAGGAAAGCTAGCTCAAGAGATTGCGAGTGGTTGAGGCGCGGATCGCAGGCAGTCTCATAACGGGATTCGAGATCCTTCTCTGAGATTTGATTGCCACCACCAAGACATTCGGTGACATCATCACCGGTGAGTTCGATATGTATGCCACCTGGGTGGGTTCCTAGCTTCTTATGTACCTCAAAGAAACCACGGACCTCATCGAGAACATCATCGAATTGGCGGGTCTTATAACCATTTGCGGTCTCAAAGGTATTTCCATGCATTGGGTCGCAGACCCAGAGAACTTGCGCCCCGCTCTTAGTAACGCCTTCGACAAGTGCTGGGAGAATCTCACGGATCTTTCCAGCGCCCATGCGAGTAATAAAAGTGAGTCGCCCAGGTTCGCGATGCGGATCAAGCTTTTCAATTAAGGCGAGGGCATCTTCAACAGTTGTCTTTGGTCCGAGCTTTACTCCAATTGGATTGCGCACCTTCGCGGCAAAATCAACATGAGCGCCATCGAGCTGACGGGTACGTTCGCCAATCCAAATAAAGTGGCCAGAGACATCGTATGGAAGATCTGTACGTGAATCGATACGAGTCAGCGCCTTTTCATATTCAATAATCAAAGCTTCATGGCTGGCATAGAAATCTACAGATTTGAACTCGTTAGGATCAACTCCTGCAGACTCCATAAAGGAGAGCGCGCGACCAATCTCATTTGCAACCTGCTCATACTGTGCGCCAAATTTAGAGTCGCGAATAAAACCCTTATTCCACTCGTGGACGCGGCGAAGATCTGCAAAACCACCTTGGGTAAATGCGCGAACCAAGTTGAGCGTTGCAGCTGAGGTGTTATAGACCTTTACTAAGCGTTGTGGATCTGGGGTACGCGATTCAGCGGTGAATTCAAGTCCATTGACGGCATCGCCGCGATAAGCAGGAAGGGTGACACCGTTGCGAGTCTCGGTGTCATTCGATCTAGGCTTTGCGAATTGCCCCGCCATGCGACCTACCTTGATTACCGGTAGCGACGATTGATATTGGAGCACCGCCGCCATCTGCAAGATTGTCTTGATTCGGTTGCGGATGGAATCGGCGGTTGCAGAGCCGAATGTTTCAGCGCAATCGCCACCTTGTAGCCAGAAGGCGCGACCTGCAGCAGCATCTGCGATACGGGCTTTAAGGTCATCGCACTCACCAGCGAAGACGAGCGGCGGCAGAGCCTTGAGCTCTGCCACAGCCTTGGCTAACGGCTCACCAGTTGGACCACCCGGCCAGTTAGGTTGTTGCGCGGCAACGCACCCATTGTCGAAGAGGGTATCTAGTGAAGTCATGTCGTTAGCCTAAAGTCTCGAAGGGAATTGGTGCCGGGTAATTAAATTCGCTGCCCAATTAACCGAAGAACGAGAAGATTTCTTCGTAGCGAGATACCGGAACTGTCTTGAGGACATCTGTAGCAGATGCCAACGGAACGTGAACGATATCTGTGCCATGGAGGGCCATCATGGTTCCCCAGTCGCCTTGATGTGCTGCAGTAATAGCCTCAAGTCCGAAGCGAGATGAGAGAACTCGGTCAAAGGCGGTAGGAGTTCCGCCGCGCTGAATGTGGCCAAGCACTGTACAACGAGTCTCGTAACCTGTCTTTGCCTCAATCTCCTTGGCGAGCCAGTCTCCGATACCAGAGAGCTTCACATGGCCAAATGCATCGAGCTCTTGATCCTTAACGATCATGTCACCATCTTGCGGAATTGCACCTTCAGCGATGACGATGATTGGCGCAGTACCGGTTGCAAAGCGTGACTTCACGTACTCGCAGACCTTATCTACTGAGAACTTAACTTCAGGAACCAAGATGCAAGCGGCATCTCCAGCGATACCAGAGTGGAGCGCAATCCAGCCAGCATGGCGACCCATAACCTCGACGATCAAAGGGCGGTGATGTGACTCTGCAGTTGTGTGGAGACGATCGATAGCTTCCATAGCAATATTGACCGATGTATCAAAACCAAATGTAAAGTCGGTGTTATTGAGATCGTTATCGATTGTCTTTGGAACGCCGATTACCTTAACGCCAAGCGCATGGAGCTTGGTCGCAACTCCTAGGGTATCTTCACCGCCAATTGCGATTAACGCATCAACGCCGTGAGCCTCAAGGTTCGCCTTAATCTTCTCAACGCCGCCATCGATCTTAAATGGGTTGGTACGTGAAGAGCCGAGGATGGTTCCACCCTTGGCCAAGATTGGCTTCACTGTTGCCAAATCAAGCGGCATCGTCAGACCCTCAAGTGGGCCCTTCCAACCATCACGGAAACCTACAAACTCGTAGCCGTACTCTTTGATTCCCTTAGTTACGACACCGCGGATAACGCCGTTGAGGCCTGGGCAATCTCCGCCACCTGTAAGAACACCAAAACGCATCTGAAAACTCCAAAGATAAGGTTGAGCTGGGCAATGGGCCCGAAAGTCAGCGCTGACTGAGGTGAAGTCTATCGCCATCTCATCTCTTGGTGAAAGTCGCGCGCGCCGGGCGAACGCATGATTTACTTCAAACATGACTTTGGCGCCAGAGATAAAAGCCTTCCTTGAAGCACAGGCCGCTGCAGGTGCGCCTGCAGTCTGGGAGGCGCCAGTGGCGGTACTTCGAGCCAATACTCAAGGGCGAATGGCAACCTCTGGACCTGCCGAACCAATATTTGAGATTGTTAATCGATTCATTCCAGGGCCAACCTCAGATCTGCCGATTCGAATCTATCGCCCGACTGATAATCCCAGCGCTCCAGCTATCGTGCATTTCCATGGCGGTGGTTTCGTTCTCAACTATCTCGATATGTACGACGCATCGCTCGTCCGATTAGCAAATCAAACTGGTTTCACCATTATCGGGGTCGCTTACCAAAAAGCTCCTGAACATCCATTTCCGATTCCCTTTGATGATTGTTTTGCAACACTGCTCTGGGTAATTCAGAATTCGGAAAAACTGCAGATCAACTCTCGTCAGATAGGCGTAGCCGGAGATAGCGCGGGCGCAACTCTGGCAAGCGCGGTAGCAATCAAAGCGCGCGATAACAATATTGACCTTGCATTTCAAGCCCTCATCTACCCGTGTAACGGCCGCATATTTACAACAGACTCCTACGAGAATTTCGCAACTGGTTATGGGCTTACCACGAGGGCGATGAAGTGGTTCTGGGATCAATATCTTCAAGGCGATGACCACGATCAGAATCCATATGCAGTACCAATGAGTTGCAAGAATTTCGCTGGTGTGGCACCAGCAATCATTCTCACAGCTCAATACGATCCACTGCTCAGCGATGGCGAGCAATATGCCGGCCTACTTCATCGCGATGGTGTACCGGTTCTATATCGCGAATTTAAAGGGATGATCCACGGATTCTTTACCAATATGGCGGTTACACCAACAGCAACGGAAGCGATTGATTATCTGGCGCAGGAGTTGAAGAGCTTTCTAAACTAAGGTGTTACTCGAATACCCTTGCCGACAACCACGATTCCTGAATCCGTCACGGTAAATCGCTGACGATCTCGCTCGAGATCGACACCAATCTGTGCGCCAGGTTCGACAACAACTCCCTTATCGATGATTGCTCTGCGGATAACTGCGCGATCGCCAATCTTGACACCGGGCATCAATACCGAGCTATCAACAAAAGCTCCTGATCCAACGAGTACATCATAGGAAGCAACGGTTCGATTAACGTGGCCACCAGCAACAATTGAACCGGCGCCGACGATTGAATCTTGAGCAATACCATTCTCGGAGAATTTAGCCGGAGGTAGTGATGGTGGATTGGTGAGCAATGGCCACTCGCGGTTATAGAGATTGAAGATTGGATGGATAGAGACTAGATCCATGTGGGCATCGTAATAAGCATCAATAGAACCCACATCGCGCCAGTAACCCTTGTCGCGCTCGGTCTGACCTGGCACAACATTATGCTCGAAGTCGTAGACCTTTGCGTGGCCACCTGCGGTAAGCATCGGAATGATGTTTCCACCGATGTCATGTCGAGATTCGAGATCTTCAGAGTCGAGAATGAGAACTTCTTCCATGACATCGCGTTTAAAGATGTAGTTGCCCATTGATACTAAGCAGAGATCTGGATGGCCCGGCATTGCAGGAGGATTAGCTGGTTTCTCATGGAATTGCTTGATGGTGATTCCATCGTCTGCTAGTTCAATGACGCCAAAATCGTGTGCCTCTGATCGTGGCATACGAATAGCTGCAATCGTCACTCCGGCATTTGTGCTCAGATGTTGATCGAACATCTGACTTGGGTCCATGCGGTAGACGTGATCCGCACCGAAGACAAGAACATGCTTCGGATTCTCATCTTGAATCAAGTTGAAGTTCTGCAAAATTGCATCTGCAGAACCTGTATACCAACGTGGCCCGAGGCGTTGTTGAGCCGGGACTGGAGTGATGTAATTTTCAAGGAGGGTAGACATGCGCCAGGTCGTTGTAATGTGGCGGTCGAGCGAGTGCGACTTGTATTGAGTCAAAACCGCAATCTTGCGCATATTGGCATTGACGAGGTTAGAGAGGACAAAGTCGATCAAGCGATAGGAGCCACCAAATGGGACGGCCGGCTTTGCGCGATCTGCAGTAAGTGGCATCAAGCGCTTTCCCTCGCCACCAGCGAGGACGATTCCGAGCGGTGCCTCAAAGCGTGCCATGGAGAAAGGTTACAGAGGTAACTTCAACAAAGCCAGAGAGGTGGATACTCTTTCTCAATGCAAAACTCTGGTGGCGGCAAAATTCGAATTGGCATTGTCACCAAAGAGTGGCCGCCCGCCGTCTATGGTGGCGCCGGTGTCCATGTAGTCCAACTAACCGAAGCCCTCCGAGCGCTAACGAATGTAACGGTGGATGTGCACTGCTTCGGTGGCGCTCGTTCAGATGGATCGTTTGGATATGAGACTCCGGCCGACTTCCGCGATGCCAATCCTGCGCTTCAAGCTCTCGCGACAGATCTCGCCATCGCACAGAATCTCGGTGAGGTAGATGTTGTCCATTCGCATACCTGGTACTCCAACATGGCCGGACATACCGCCGCTCTTCTCTACGGAACTCCACATATCGTCAGCGCACATTCGCTCGAACCGCTTCGCCCATGGAAGGCAGATCAGCTAGGTGGCGGATATCAAATCTCATCGTGGGCGGAGAAGACCGCCTATGAAGCAGCATCAGCGATAATCGCAGTGAGCGATGGTATGCGAGGCGATGTATTAACTGCCTATCCCGATGTGGATCCAACTAAAGTTGTCACTATTCGCAATGGCGTCGACACATCTCGCTTTGCACCAAACTCTGATACTTCAGTTCTCTCCGAATATGGAATCACCGGTCGTTACGCAATGTTCGTTGGTCGCATCACTCGACAGAAGGGTCTTGCCCATCTCCTTCGTGCTTGGCGTGAGGTTCCAGATGAATTTGGACTAGTTCTTGCAGCTGGAAGTCCAGATGAGCCTGGTATTGGCGCTGAGGTTGCAGATTTAATAGCCGAGCTCCAGAAGAGTCGCAAAAATGTCTGGTGGATTAAGGAGATGCTCCCCCATGAAAAACTCACTGCAGCTCTCACTCACGCCGATTTATTTCTCTGCCCATCGATATATGAACCACTTGGTATCGTAAATCTGGAAGCGATGGGCTGTCAGACCGCTGTTCTTGCATCACGAGTCGGTGGAATTCCAGAAGTTGTTAGCCATGGCAGCACCGGCGAACTCATTGATTACACCGAACACGACATCCCGGCATTCGAACGCTCGATTTCTGAGGCGATAACCCGTTTAATGAACGATCCTGAGCGTCTTAAGCAATATGGAATTGCGGGTCGTGAGCGAGCAATTAAGAAATTCGGCTGGGATGCCGTTGCGGCAACTACACTTGCCCTCTATCAATCAGTAATCAATAACCGTTAGCCTTAACGGCCAACACGTATCGGAGATGTAATGTCGCGTCGCGGCTGGTTTCTATTTGTCTTGACTGGACTTCTCTGGGGTATCCCGTATCTCTTTATCAAGGTAGCCGTTGATCCAAATGATGGCTTCCCGCCAGCTGCTGTGGTCTGTCTGCGCACTGCAATTGGCGCTGCAATTTTGATTCCATGGGCGATCCATCAGAAGACGCTCGGCAGTGCAATCCGGGGAATTAAGTACGTTGCCCCATATGCAGTACTGGAGATGATTGGACCTTGGATTCTCATTAGCACAGCTGAACAGAAAATCTCATCCGGTTTAGCTGGTCTCTTAGTTGCATCAGTTCCAATCTGGGCCACCATCTTCGCCTCAATGAAGGGCGATAAATCGGTCTGGCACCACAAACGATTGTTCGGCATCGTCATCGGCTTTATCGGTTTGGTTGCTGTTGTCGGTATCGAGAGCATTACCGGAGGCGCGGATCCGCTCTCTATCGCGATGATCCTGGTCGCATCAATCGGTTATGCCTATGCCGTAATGATGGTGCAGAGCGGATTACCTGGAGTCTCCGGTGTTGCCATCAATGGTGTTGCCATGGCGATTTCGGCGCTCTTCTATCTGCCATTCACAGTCAGCCAGTGGCCTACTCACAACATCGCAACCTCCGCCATCTGGGCCATTATCGGCTTAGGTGTTCTCTCGACTGGAATCGCTTTCGCCATCTTCTTTGTCTTAATTGAGATCATTGGAGTTGCACGCGCATCTCTTGTCACCTATCTCAACACCGCATTTGCTGTTGTGCTTGGCGTCATAATCTTGGGTGAGCCACTTACAATTGGGATTGTCCTTGGGTTGCCATTGGTTCTGGTTGGCTCCTACTTTGCAAGCAGAAAGAGTGAGGAGCCATCACATGCTTAGCGCAATATTTCTCGGTGTTGTCCAAGGCCTTACCGAATTTCTTCCAATCTCATCCAATGCTCACTTGGCCATTATCGGCAGATTGATGCCATCGGCTGAAGATCCTGGCGCAACCTTTGTGGCGATTACTCAGATTGGTACCGAGCTCGCAGTCCTGCTCTACTTCCGCCGCGATATCTTCTCTATCATCGGTGCATGGTTTAAGTCGCTCAATCGAAAAGCTCATTTAACTCATCACGAGCGTAGCGATGCACGTTTGGCGTGGTTAATTGCAATCGGAACTCTACCAATTGTTGCTCTCGGTTACCTCGGTCAGTCATATATCGAAAATGAACTTCGCTCACTCTGGGTGATTGCAACTACCTTGATACTTTTTGGATTTCTCCTGGGTTTCTTGGATTACATGGGTCGCAACGAGCGAAGCCTCGATCAACTTACTCCTGGACATGGAATCCTCTACGGCCTTGCCCAATCACTCGCCCTTATTCCGGGCGTTTCACGATCAGGTGCGACGATTGCAATGGGGCGTATTCTCGGTTATCGGCGTGAGTCAGCTCTCCGCTACTCATTCTTGCTCGCACTTCCGGCAGTCTTTGGCTCTGGCCTCTACCAACTTAAGAAGGGAATCCAAGAACCGAATAATGCGGTATTTACAATGCCGCAGACCATTACAGCTACCCTAGTCGCATTCCTCGTTGGTTATGCGGTAATCGCCTGGTTGATGCGTTACATCTCCACCAAGTCATTTACACCATTTGTTATCTATCGAATTGTGCTCGGCACAATCTTGTTGATTGCCCTATCGACCGGTGTGATTGCAGCCTAAAGCGTTAATGCTTTTTATCTGAAAAGCCGAGGCGCTCTAGGAGCTTTGGATCTCGCTGCCACTCTTTTGAGACCTTCACATGGAGCCCTAAGAAGATTCGGGCACCGAGTTCGCGTTCGATATCTTTGCGAGCCCGCATTCCAATATCTTTTAATCGCTGCCCCTGATGGCCAAGGATGATGCCGGTCTGCGAATCACGCTCGACATGAATAGATGCGTGGATATCGTAGAAGGGGCGAGTTCCATTTGGCTCGCGTTCTGACATCTCGTCAATCGTCACCATGATCGAGTGCGGAAGTTCTTGAAGCGCATCGCGCATCGCTGCCTCACGAATGAGCTCGCAGATCAGCGTCTCAATCTTCTGATCGCTCTTCTGATCAACAGGATAGAAAGCCGGACCTACCGGAATATTTTCGCCGATGATTTTCTCAAGAAGTTCGATCTGATCGTGGATTACAGCAGATACTGGAATTATCTCGTCCCAGGTAAAGCCCTCTGCTAAATCACTGATGGTCATCAAGCGATCAGCTAAAGTCTTCTTATTGACGGTATCGGTCTTTGTTACCAAGGCAAACTTCTTAGCACGTGGGTGCTTTGCCAGCTCTGCCGCGATAAATTGATCGCCAGCACCGGTCGCTTCGTTGGCAGGAAGACACATCATGATCACATCGACCGAATCAAGGCTCTCGTTTACCACGGCGTTGAGTCGATGGCCGAGCAGTGTGCGCGGCTTATGCACGCCAGGGGTATCAACAAGAATGGCTTGAAAGTGATCGTTATTGATAATGCCGCGAATAGCGTGGCGGGTGGTATTTGGATGATGAGATGTAATTGCGATTTTGCTACCCACGAGCGCATTGATAAGGGTTGATTTTCCGGTATTTGGGCGGCCAACTATGGCAACAAAGCCCGAACGGAAATCACTCATAGCGCTATTCTCTCATTACTTGAGCGAGCGTTACGCCAATGTATTGAGCAGTTCGTATGCATCAGCAACCGAACTCACTAACTCCGCGCTCCTTTCACCTATCAATCGATGGCAACCCTCTGAGGTAGGCGCTGTGATCGGTCCTGGTATCGCCATTACCGGTCGCATAAGTTCGGCTGCATCTCGAGCAGTTCGCAATGAGCCACTTCTAAATGCCGCCTCTACAACCAGGGTCGCTTGAGAGAGCGCAGCGATGAGGCGATTACGTACGAGAAATCGGTGTGGTCTGGCGGTAACACCGGGAAGATATTCAGAGATGAGAGCTCCACTCTCGGAGATCTCATCGAAGAGGCGCTGATTTCCCGCGGGGTAGGCGCTATCTAGCCCAGATGCAATCACAGCAATCGTTGCCCCTTCGGCAATGAGCGCGCCGCGATGGGCGGCGGTATCGATCCCGTATGCACCGCCACTTACTATCGCCCACTCTCGATCCACGAAACCGGCGGCAAAATCCTGCGCGGTCCGGACACCGTAAGGTGTTGGATTTCTTGTGCCGACAATTGCTAGGGATTTCTCGCTCAGCAGATTGATTTCTCCTTTAACAAATAGAAGTAGCGGAGGAACTGCTAACTCATTGAGCGATTCGGGCCACTGCCGATCCTCGGGAATCAACAACTCTCCCCCGCAGCTCTTCATTGATTGATAGATCTCAGTTAAGTTGGCTCGTTGTGCGCTTGGAATTCCAGCCACAACTTCCGCCAAACCATGGGTGGCAATATCGTGTGCAACTTTGGGCGCACCTGCCTCGTAATGAGCAGAAATTAATAGTCGAGCATCGCGAGGGTCCATTACTCGCCACCTTCGCGTAAGAGAAATGCCTGTTTCACATCGGCCAGGGTGGGGCGTTGGTGTTCGGCGAGATCGGCGAGGGTCCACGATAGGCGAATCACTTTATGAAGCCCACGAGCGGTTATTCGCTCCCTATCGAGCTCCTCATGCAAAAAGTTAGAGCCGGCGCGCTCGGGTGAAAAATCTCCACGTAGTGCGCGGGCTGGAATCTGAGAGTTGAGCTGCCATGGATAGTTATTAAATCTCAATGCAGCTCGAGTTCGTGCAGCGATCACTCGCTCGCGAATTGCGACAGAACTTTCACCGAGATCAGGCGCTGTGAGTTCGACTCTGCCAACTGGATCTACCTGAACCCGAATATCTATTCGATCCATGAGCGGCCCCGAAAGTTTGCCTAGGTATCTCCGAACTTGCAGCGATGTACAGGTACAAGCCAGACCCTTGCCGGTGAATTTCCCACATGGACATGGGTTTGCCGCTAACACCAAGAGGAACTCTGCCGGAAAGGTAACGCTACCAACTTGCCGGGAAATGGTGATTGTTCCTGATTCCAGTGGCTGCCGCAGAGCATCGAGAGTTCCCATCGCGCATTCCGGCGCTTCATCGATGAAGAGGACTCCTCTATGGGCAAGCGATATCGCACCGGGAAGTATTGAACGATTTCCACCGCCAACTATCGATGCTCGTGATGCGCTGTGATGCGGCGAGACTATCGGTGCCATCCGTGACATTACCGATCGCTGGTTGAGGCCGCCGGCAATTGAATGAATTGCGGTGACCTCTAGCGCCTGCGCTTCATTGAGCGGTGGCAATATTGTAGGAATTCGCGAAGCGATCATCGTCTTTCCTGCGCCAGGAGGTCCAATCAATAACAAGTGGTGGCCACCAGCTGCAGCAACCTCTGCCGCAAATCGCGATCTCACTTGACCTGCGACATCTGAAAAATCGAGATCGTTCTCTCTGGTTTCAACCTCAATCGCCAACTCATCAGCGACTGGAAACTCACCGGTGAGTAACCAACGATAAATCTCAAATAGATGGCCGAATGAGAGTATCTCCATCTGCTCGAGTAGAAGCGCCTCTTGCGCATTTGCTCGTGGAACTATCGCTCGCGTTATGCCTTGCTGTAACGCAGCGATGAGCGATGGCAAGACTCCGCGCACCGGGCGAATTGCGCCATCGAGTGAGAGTTCGCCCAAGATCACAAAGCCTTCAAGTGGTCCTTGCGGCAAGGTTCCGTCAGCGATGAGAAGCGCAAGTGCAATCGCACAATCAAATCCAGGCCCGCTCTTTGGCAACCACGCTGGCGAGAGCGAGACTGTGACTTTCTTATTGGGCCACCGCTGGCCGGTATTGGTGAGCGCAGCGCGGACACGATCACGAGATTCTTGGAGTGAGGTATCGGGAAGCCCCAAGAGTGAGTACATTGGAATTCCATCCGCAATATCGCACTCAATATCAATCACCGATCCGAGTAGACCTTGTAGCGATACCGTTTGAGTTCGACCAATAGTCATAGGACCCCCGCGCGATATTCGAGGGAGTCGCTGCTATCGGGATTGATCAAAACTGAGGCGATATCTATCGAGTAATTACAACCGAAGCAGTCGTGTGTGACCAGCCACCCTAGAGCCAAGCGTTGCATCCGCTGTAACTTGGGTTGAGTAACTGCCTCAAATGGATGGCCGAAGGTAAGTGAGCTTCGAGTCTTCACCTCGATAAAGTGGAAGGTGCCTGTCTTATCTAAGGTGACGAGATCAATCTCGCCTTCCCGCACCCGCCAGTTGCGATCGATTACTTCATCGCCGAGATTCAATCGATAGTCAGCGACTCGATTCTCGCCGTACTTTCCTAAGAGTTGATTTCTGCCACGTTTAAGAGCCATCGGCGAAACTTAGGACTTCACACGAAGAGATTTGCCTACTAACTAAACCGCCTGTGGATTAAAGGAGAGCTGCGATATTGGCAAAAGATTTGCGGTGGATATCGGTCACGCCGAGTCTGGCAATAGCCTCAGTGTGCGCTGCCGTGATGTAACCCTTGTGACCGGCAAAGCCATAACCAGGATAAATCTCATCCATCTGACGCATTATTCGATCGCGAGTTACCTTGGCGATAATTGATGCAGCGCTAATTGCGGTAACAACTTGATCGCCTTTCCAGACTGCGATATTCGGTGTGGCGAGCCCCTCGATGGCGTAGCCATCGGTCAATACATATGCAGGTGTAATTGATAGCCCATTGACCGCTCTTCGCATGCCATCGAGATTGGCGGCATGAACTCCGCGGGTATCAATCTCAGCTGGCGAAACTTCGATAACGCTGACGTCAGCTGCATTCTCCATTACGACATCAAAGAGAACTTCGCGCTTCTTCTCTGAAATCTCTTTTGAATCTCGCATCTCTGCCCAGGTATCAGCAAAGGGATCGTCGAGAATCACGGCCGCAATCACTAGCGGACCAGCACATGGTCCGCGACCAGCCTCATCGACACCAGCTATTGGAGAGATTTGAGCATCGCGCAGCATCTCTTCAATGCGCTTAGGTGCTGCTGACATTGAGTTACTTAGCCGAAATTGGATTTACCGAAGGAACAAGTCCAAAGTTCTTAAATGGCCAGATGATGGCGAAGACTCGTCCGGAAATCTTTGAGACTGGAACCATGCCATTATTGACATCATCTTGGTGAAAACGAGAATCAGCTGATGCACCACGGTGATCTCCCATTACCCAGACCTTGCCCTCGGGTACGGTGACATTGAACTTCATCTCACTCGCCTTGTTGCCAGCGAAGATATATGGCTCACTGGTTTTAACGCCATTTATAGTAAGGAAGCCATCGTTATCGCAGCAGATGACGTTATCGCCAGCTACGCCGATTACGCGCTTAACTAAGAACTGCTTCGCTGGATTGGGAAGAACGCCAGCGAAGACGAGAACATCCTTTACCGTTGATACGACTCTGTTCTGAGCGCCAGCTTGATATGGGGCCGGTAGCCAATTAGCTGGATCGCGGAATACAACGACATCACCGCGGTCGATTGATTTGGAGATAAAGGGAACTTTATTAACGGCAACGCGGTCATTGATTTGAAGAGTGTTCTCCATAGATCCAGATGGAATATAGAAGAACTGAACTAAGAAAGTCTTGATAACCAGCGATACAGCGAGCGCTACGACAACGAGAATTGGAAACTCTCGCAGGAACGAGCCCTTACGAGGCATCTGCGATGAGATTATTCTGCTGGCTTAGCTTCAGTTGCTTCTGCGGCAACTTCTTCAGCTGCTGGCGCTTCGACAACTGCTTCAGCAACTGGTGCTTCAGCAACTGGTGCTTCAACAACTGCTTCTGCAACTGGCGCCTCTTCGACAACTGGAACCACGACAGTTTCTGGAGTTGAGAGGATGCCATCACCGTAACCAACGATGCCATCACGCTTCTCGCGGATCTTGGCAGCCTTACCGCGGAGATCGCGGAGGTAGTAAAGCTTTGCGCGACGAACATCGCCCTTCTGGACGAGCTCAATCTTCTCGATAACAGGTGTGTGTACTGGGAAGGTACGCTCAACACCGACTCCGTAAGAGACCTTACGGATTGTGAAGGTCTCACGAACGCCATCGCCTTGGCGGCGGATGACTACACCCTGGAAGACCTGAAGACGTGACTTATTACCTTCGATAACGCGAACGTGGATCTTGAGCTCATCACCTGCGCGGAACTGTGGGATGTCCTTGCGGAGTGAGGCTGCATCTACGACGTCGAGAATGTTCATGGTCTAAGTCCTTTATTACTGGGCAAGGAATGCCTTGCAGACTGCGTATCTTGCCATAGGTCACCCCTGAGGCGAAAATCGGCCTCCAGCCCCGCTTAGCCCTCGAGCTGCAGGAAGCTCTCCAACTCAGCGTAGAGCGCGGGTCCGGCGGCGAGGGTCATCAAGTAGGGAGCCTGGCCATATCGACCGAAGCGAGCGCCCGCCTCGGTTGCAATCAATCCGGCGGCAGCCCAATCCCACTCCTTCAATCCATGCTCGTAATAGCCATCGAGGGCGCCCATCGCCACATGGCAGATATCGACTGCAGCTGCGCCATTGCGTCGAATATCGCGAATCTTCGGCAACATCTGGGAGACATGCTCGATCTGGAGATTGCGGTGGGCTACGTCGTACTGAAAACCGGTGCCGATTAAGGCGCGATTGAACTCAATCGGATCGTTACATGTGATTGGCCGCCCATTGTAGAAAGCGCCCTCCCCGCGGACCGCCCACCAGGTGGAGTTAATGGAGGGAGCGGTAACAACACCTATTAGTTGGCCTTGCTCATCCTTTGCCGCAATCGAGATATTCCACCCCGGTAGGTCGTAGAGGTAATTGACTGTGCCATCGATTGGATCGATGACCCAGGTAATGCCAGAGGTTCCGGCGCGGTCGGCGCCTTCCTCGCCCATCAACCCATCATCGGGGCGGGCGGCCAGCAACTCCTGCACAATAAATGCCTCTGCCCGGATATCCATCTGCGTGACGACATCAATCGCAGTGCTCTTGGTCTTGACCTCAAGCTCTGCTGGTCGATCCATCAACATTTCGCCCGCCTCGCGCCCAACACGAATTGCAAGAGCGAGAAGTTCAGCGGTGTTCGGTGCAGTCATAGCCGTGATTCTACCTTCATCATCAGTTATTCTCGCCCTCATGAGTGAGCTCCGCATCCATGGCAAGAACAATGAAGGCACCCATTTAATCCTGAACGATAACGATGGGAATGAGTACTCACTCAGAATTAGCGACACGCTCCGCGCAACCGTCAATCAACCTCGTCTCGCATCGGTACCTACCGGCGATTTCGAAGAGACCATAAGCGTTAAAGAGATTCAGCGCCGCCTCCGTGCAGGTGATGCGCCAGAGGTCATTGCGCGCGAAGGAAACACCACTGTAGATAAAGTTGCACGATTCTCAGGTCCGATCTTGCAAGAGCGTGAATACATTCTTAGCCAGGCTCGCGGCGCAGCGCTCCGTAAAGATTCAACTCGCCTTGAGGTTTCATTTCTCGACGCTGTGATTGGAAAATTGGTACCACGCGGAGTCGACGCCGATGATCTCTCATGGAATACCTGGCGACTACCTGACACGACTTGGCATATCGAACTCCACTATCCAAATCGCGATGGCAATGGAATCGCTACCTGGAACTTTGACACCGCTCGTCGCACTATCAATCCAACCGATGACAATGGCGCTTGGTTGATCGGCGAAGAGCCACCAGCTCGAGTTATCGAACCGGCTCTTATCAACGCTGAACCTTCACATCCTTCTCGGGTCGAGCCAATTGCTCCGGTTGAATTGCCGGGAGCTAATTCACTCTTCTCACCAGTTGCTCCAGTTGAAGAAGAGAAGCCAGAGACACCGCGGCTAGTTGCGATTCGAGATACACCAACTGCTGCCGATGCCGAAGATGGTGTTGTTGCTCGCGCAAAGATTCCTTCATGGGATGAGATTATGTTTGGTTCAAAAACTCCAGTTGTCGAGCCATCCGAAAACGAAGAAGATTACGACAACAATTAAGCTCTCTGGCTCACGCTAGAAGCTGTGCGAATTCCAAAATAAGCGGAATTCCAACGATCAAATTAAATGGAAATGTCACTCCAATACTGGAGATGAGCGCCGTTGAACTATTGGCTGACGGCAACGCTAAACCAACTGCAGCCGGAGCCGCTATATATGAGGCGCTAGCAGAGAGAACCCCGAGGATTGTGGCTCCACCAATTGAAAGTCCGATTGCGCTACCGGCTGCCGCTCCAAGCGCTCCAGCGACAATTGGGAACACGATTCCGAATACCGCAATCAGTGAGCCAACATGGCTAATTTGAGAGAGATTGCCGCCAGCTAAGCAGCCCAAGTGGAGCAAGAAGAGCGCCAAGACTCCATATTGGATATCGATAAAGAATGGTGAGACTCGATCGTATCCGGCGCTGGTTGTGAAGAAACCAATCGCCATTCCACCAACCATCATTATTATGGTCTTGCCGGTAATAACTTCTCGAAGCGTTTCAAGCCACGGTGCCCCGGCTTCAGTAAGTCGAGAGCCGAGATAGATGCCCACGATAATTCCAGGTACTTCCATAATCGTCAGCAGCGCAATTGCAAAAGGCTCTACTGAAATATCGCTATTTTCAAGGAAGAGAAGTGCGGTTGTAAAGGTTACAAGCGAAGTTGAGCCATAGTGCGCCGCAAATGCACCGCGATCAACTCTCGACAACTTCTTGCCAACTCCAAGGGCAAAATATGCGAGAAATGGAATTAAAGTTCCTAGCGCAACCGTCACCAGCGCTGGGAGGAGAAAAGATTGCAGTTCAACGCCCTTAAGCGAGTGCCCACCCTTCAGGCCGATGCCAAAGAGGAGAAATACTGAGATTGCCTGATAGACCTGCTCTGGAAGCTTTACATCGCTCTTAAACAAAGCTGCGATAAATCCAAGGATAAAGACAAGCACCGGCACCGATAACAAATTCGAGGTCACGATTGAACTTAGGCTCATCTCAACTCCTTTAAGCCAATCCTAGCGCCCGAAGTTTGTCATCAACGGCACTTGAGTCTCTACCGCACTGTCTCCACCATGGTGACCGACCATTGCGCCTTCTTTATCTGCGCGCTCTGGATCAAGGAGGACGAGATCGCCTTGTGCAATAGCAATTACATCACCGATTCGCTCTGCCGCATCAAGTGAAACCTCGCTACCAAAGAGGCCGACCGATATCGCGCTCTCTCGCGTGTGCATCGTTACCTTTGCACCCAGAATTTCCTGCCAACGAGCAATGACTTCATTACGCATTTCAAGATTGTGGCCTTGTGCAAGATATAGGTGGCGCATGCGCGGTTCGCCAGCGATGGTTTCAATTGAATTCAAGAGATCGTTATCGAGCCCCATGATCACCTTCTCCCCCACATTGATCATTCCGTGATCGGCGGTGATCCAGAGGCGCACCCCTTGAGGTATTTCAGTGAGCAACTTAGAGACCATCACATCTATACCGGTAAGCGCAGCGAGCCACTTCTCTGAGCCAACACCATCTGAGTGGCCGGCAGAATCAAGATCATTGACATAGAGATAGACAAATGACGGGGTCTTTTTGAGCGCTGCTACCGTTTCGGATATGAGGTCGGAGGTGATGTTGGCCCCGCGGTAATTGGCACCCCGAAAAACTGCTCGAGTAAAACCGGTCTCCTCATAACGCTTGGCGGCAACGTGAGTCACATTGATTCCAGCTGCCACTCCTCGCTGAAAGAGCGTAGGTACTGGTTGCCAGATCTCTGGATCAACTCGCTCATCCCACTTTAAGGAGTTAAGTACTCGGCCACTACTTCTCGGCACCCGAACGGTGTAGCCCATCATCCCGTGAGTACCGGGCATGGCGCCGGTTGTTAAGGTAGCCAAACTGGTTGAGGTTGTGGATGGAAATGAAGTCTCAATAATGTGAGGCTTTATCAACCCCGATAGAACTGGCGCGTGCTCACCATACTTATCGAGAACATCTGCGCCGAAGCCATCGATCAGAAAAAGGATCTCGCGTCCGGTCGGACTTTCGCCAAGCCCTAAAGAATCGTGGGCATCTGCAAGATTGAGCCCAGCGAAGATGGAGGGCATGATCTGCGATAAATGCACGGAGAAATCCTCTCACGAGTATTGTTATCGACATGTCACAGCTAAGTTTTCAGACCTCACCCGAGGTCGCACAGGCACTGAAGAGCGGCCAGCCTATCGTCGCCCTGGAATCAACAATCATTAGCCATGGATTGCCACGACCATCCAACCTCACCGTAGCGCGCGAGGTTGAAGAGATTGTCCGTTCTCGCGGTGCAGTGCCCGCAACTATCGCAGTGCTCGATGGCGTGGTCCGAATTGGGCTCACTGATGACCAATTAATTGAAATTGCCAATCGCGACGACATCGCCAAGGCCTCCAGTCGAGATCTCGCTGTTATCGCTGCATCCGGTAAATCGGCTGCAACTACAGTTGCGGCCACAGCTCATCTTGCAGTCCTTGCCGGAATACACGTATTTGCAACCGGCGGCCTCGGTGGAGTCCATCGCGGTGCCAACGAAACCTTTGATGAGTCAGCCGATTTAACAGCGCTTTCACAACTAGATATAACAATCGTGTGCGCTGGCGTGAAATCAATCCTCGATGTCTCAGCAACTCTCGAACGCCTTGAGACTTTGGCTATCGGTGTGGTTGGTTATAAGACCAAGAATTTTCCAGGGTTCTATCTCACCGACTCTGGTTTTACGATCGAACACCAAGTCGATAGCGCAGAGGAGATTGCTCAGATAATCGCCTCACGAGTTGCCCTCAAGACCAACAATGGACTGGTCGTTGCAAATCCGGTTGTAAAAGAGATGGATCGCGCACGTCACGATGCCATCTTAAAGAGCGGACTAACTGGCGCAGAGAAGGCAGGAATCCACGGTAAGTACGTCACGCCATTCTTACTCGAACATTTCCATACCGCTTCTGAAGGCGAATCTCTCAAAGTAAATATCGAGATCATTAAATCTAACTCTGCGCTAGCTGCAGATATCGCTGTCGCAGCAGCAAAGTTATAACGATGACCGCTCGAGTTCTCTGTATTGGTGATGTGATGCTCGATGTCATCACCAAAATTGCGGTGATGCCCGACAAGATTAATTACGGTAGTGATACTCCTTCGAAGATTTCGACCCATGGCGGCGGTGCAGCCGGAAATGTTGCCTCCTGGCTTACCCGTACAGATGCTCGCGCCACAATCGTTGGACATGTCGGCGATGATGCCGCAGGCTCTGCGCTGATGAGCGAGTTTGATGCGCTTGGAGTTCGACATCAGAATTTAATGGTTGATAAAGGCTCTTCAGGCGTTGTTGTTGTGCTGGTGGATCCCAGTGGTGAGCGCACGATGTTTCCTGATAATGGCGCCAACTCTGGTCTCAAACTCAGCGACCTCCCTGATTTAAGCGAATTCAATGCCGTCTACCTCTCGGGGTACTCACCGCTTGATCCACTCTCCCGCCCTGGTGTTCTCGCGATGATTGAGAAGATCAAAGAAGCCAAGTTACCGATTTATTTTGATCCAGCTTCGGTAGGCGGAATGATGGAAGTTCCGTTGAGTGAAGTGAAGTCTTGGATTCGATTAATGGATGTCATCTTGCTCAATGAAGAAGAGGCCATCTACCTCACTGGTGAGACAGATCCGGAGAAAGCGATGGAGCTCTTGCTCCAAGAGTGCGAAACTGTTGTCATCAAACGCGGATCTCAAGGTGCAATGGGCAAGGCTCGTGGTTCAATTCTGGTTTCTGTGCCTGCACAATCGACCGAGGTGGTCGATACGACTGGCGCTGGTGATTCATTTGCCGCTGGTTTTATCGCTCACTACGCCCTCACCAAGAATATGCAGCATGGTCTTGAGGCCGGGGCCGCAGTTGCTGCCCGATGTGTTGCAATCGTTGGCGCTCGTCCGCGTGTAGGTACCGTCATTTAGCAGGTACTCACGGCAGAATACGCGCCATGGCAACTAAGAAAGCCGCTCCTGCAAAAGGAGCAAAGGGCAAGGTCGTAGGTCCAAAGCCAGGAGAATTTCCGGGCAAGATTATTGATATCGATGTCTCGTCAGAGATGTCTGAGTCATTTCTCGAATATGCCTACTCAGTTATCTACTCCCGTGCGCTCCCTGATGCGCGCGATGGCTTAAAGCCGGTACATCGCCGCATCCTTCACCAGATGGCAGATATGGGTCTTCGCCCAGATCGCGGCCACGTTAAATCTGCTCGAGTCGTCGGTGAAGTTATGGGTAAATTGCACCCGCACGGCGACGGTGCAATTTACGATGCCTTGGTTCGCATGGCGCAATCTTTCTCGATGCAACTTCCACTCATCGATGGCCATGGAAACTTCGGCTCACTCGATGCCGGACCAGCAGCGATGCGCTATACCGAAGCTCGCCTTGCTCCTGCAGCGATGACCCTCGTTGCTGAATCTGATGAGAACACCGTTGATTTTGGCGCCAATTACGATGGCCAGCTTCAAGAACCGCTCGTTCTTCCAGCTGCTTTCCCAAATCTCTTGGTCAATGGCTCATCAGGTATCGCAGTAGGTATGGCTACCAATATGGCTCCACATAACTTGGGTGAAGTTATCGCCGCTACCAAGTTCTTAATTGATAATCCAAAGGCGACGCTCAATCAGTTGATGAAGCACATCCCTGGCCCTGACTTCCCAACTGGTGGCGAACTCGTTGGCTTAGATGGCGTGCGCGAGGCATATGCAACCGGCAAGGGTTCATTTAAGGTCCGTGCGACAGTTGAAATCAGCAAGGTGACTTCTCGCAAGATGGGAATCGTCATCAAGGAGCTGCCATTTAATATCGGCCCTGAGAAAGTGGTCGAACGTATCGCCGATCTAGCTAAGGCGAAGAAGATTCAAGGTATTTCAGATATCGTCGATCTCACCGATGGCCAGACTGGCACCAACGTTGTCATCGAACTCAAGAATGGATTCGAGCCTGAGACTGTACTTGAGCAGCTCTACAAGCTCACACCGATGGAAGATGGCTTTGCCATCAACGCAGTAGCGCTCGTTAAGGGTCGCCCACAGACTCTCGGCCTCAAAGAGCTATTGCAGGTCTTTATTGATCACCGCATTGAGGTGGTTCGCCGTCGTAGCGAGTTCCGCAAAGCAAAGGCAGAGGATCGCCTCTCTTTGGTTGATGGGCTCCTTAAAGCGATTATCGATATCGATAAGGTAATCAAGATTATCCGTGGCTCAGATGATGCTGCCGCCGCTAAGGAAGCGCTGATCAAGGGCTTTAAGCTCAACGAAGAGCAGGCGACCTACATTCTCGATATGCCACTACGTCGTCTAACCAAGATGAGCAAACTTGAACTTGAGACTGAATCCAAGGAGCTTAAGGCGACTATCGCTGCGCTGACCACTCTCCTTAAGTCAGAAGAGGCGATGCGTAAGCAGGTTTCAGATGAGTTAACTGCGGTCGCTAAATCTTACGCGGTGCCGCGTCGCACCCGAATCGGTAAAGAGTAGTTAGCGCGGCAGAAGTACTGCCGTAATCTTCTCGTGCCCTAAGAACTCAAGTCGATGGTTCGGCAACTTCTGCGCAAATAGCTCTGCCATCTCTCGCTCGCCATCTCGGCCAGCATCGTCGATAACGATAATTGCGCGTGGGCTCAACTTAGGTAGGCAGACCGAGATAGCCGGATGTCGAGCTCTCTTATTGTTCTCCGTCGAAGGTGGGCCATCGATAAAGAGCAGATCAATCTGATCGATATCTGTAAATTGCGAGAGGTCATACCAATCGACGCCATCTGAATGAGGCTTTAGCGGCGCAATGCGAAGATCGACATTGGTGATCTGGTGGGCATCAAGTAGCTCGCGAGTCTTGGCACCGTATTCAGGTGAGTTGTCGATACTGATGACCGATGCCTGCGGTGCGATCTTTCCAAGGACCAAGGTAGATACGCCAGAACCTAAATCAAGGGCGCGAGCAGGCTTTGATTTGGTCGCCTCGGCGATCAGAGTCAGTAGGACATCGGGTGATCCTGCCCAGCCACGCGTTGCGGGAATCGGAGCCTTTAAATCAAGGATATGGAGGAGCTGTAGATAGAACTCACTCTGGCGGTAGTTCTCCGCCATCTTCTTCTCAAGCGACTGAGCCACAATTCGCGGGTTTCGCTCTGGCACCAATAGCTTGTTGAGCTTCTTATCAATTCTGCGCGATGTGCGAATCTGATAAGCCAAGCCAATCAGAATGAGAATAGAGAGT
>JBEGTC010000003.1:0-25115 GCA_041179565.1 Actinomycetota bacterium | reverse complement strand
TTTTTAATTCACTTGTGGATAGAAATCAGTTGCGGAAAATTAAACTATTGCTATCGTTTAACCACCTAGTCAAGGAGGCTATCGAGAAATCGCAAGCTACAGAAGAGACCCGCAGAGAAATCTGCGGGTTTTCTCTTTTGCCCACCGGACATTGTCACCGGGTGCAACTACGCTATCCCCATGAGTTGGTTCTCCGATTTCAAAGCAAAGCGCGCCAATAAGGCAGCCACCAAGGCCCACAACGAGGCCCATGCATATTGGCAAGAAGATTTCGCAACCCTCGAAAAACTTGTCTCTGTCGTCTCCGCCGCTAGCAAAGGCGAAGATGGAGTTCCCAACACCTTGATGCAGAAAGATGGCGAACGCACGTTGTGGCAAGGGCCAGCAATATTCCACGAGGTCGGTCGCCAACCCGGTCGCTATCAAGGTGGATCAACCGGAGTGAGCGTTCCCGTCGGTGGCGGTGTTCGCTTCCGAGTCGGCGCTCAGCGCGGCACGCTAATTCCCGGCGCTGAGATGCAGATGGATAAAGATGAGGGAATCGTCTTACTTACCACTGAGCGCGTCATCTTCGTTGGCCCCATCAAAACCCAAGAGTGGAACTTCGATAAGTTATTAATGCTCTCCACTACCCCTGATGAATCTGATTACTTCATCAACGTCTCTAATCGCCAGAAGACCTCAGGCGTTCGCTTTGATCCCGAGGTAGGACGCGAATTCAATCGCTTCCTTGGCTCTGCCGCCGCTATCCACGAACACGGCTATGACGAGGTTATTGCAGAGCTCGAGAAATTAAAGAAGACCGCAATCGCAGAAGAGCCAAAGCTCGCCCTGCCGCATCCTGAGTTGCCCGCTACTTAAATCCCAAAGCTGCCCTCTTTGGGGATGGATTATGCTGGAAAAATCGTATAGGATTTTTCCATCGCTCAATCCGAAGGGTCCATCTCTCTATGAAGAATGTGAAACGCCAGCTTCCTAAGCCAAGCGAGCTAGCCCCGCTTCTGCGTTTTACCCCACCGCACCTTCCCACTCGAAAGAATCGATTGGCAAAGGCGCTGACCATCTGGGATCTCCGAGATATCGCCAAACGCCGCACCCCTAAGGGGCCTTTTGATTACACCGACGGTAGCGCCGAATCTGAGGTAACTCTCGATCGCGCTCGCCGGGCCTATCTCGATCTCGAATTTAGACCAAACATCCTTCAGGATGTCAGCTTTGTCGATACAACCGCCTCTGTTCTTGGCAAGAACTTTGCAATGCCATTTGGAATTGCACCTACCGGATTTACCCGGATGATGCATACCGAGGGAGAGATTGCCGGAGCGCGAGCAGCTGAGAAATTCGGTATCCCATTCTCGCTCTCCACACTTGGCACCACGACTATCGAAGATGTCGTTAAAGCTGCTCCAACCGGCACAAATTGGTTCCAGCTCTATATGTGGAAGGACCGCGAGGGCAGTATGGAGCTCGTTCGACGAGCACAGGCAGCTGGAGTAGATCACTTACTTCTTACCGTCGATGTACCCGCGGCAGGTGCACGACTACGCGATGCTCGTAACGGACTTACCGTGCCACCACGCTTAACGCTAAAGACACTGATTGATGCAGCGCCGCGTCCTGAGTGGTGGATTAATTTCTTAACGACGCCAGCTATTAACTTTGCATCAATGTCTAACTGGAAGGGAACCGTTGCCGAACTCCTCGACTATATGTTCGATCCCACGATGACATTTGATGATTTGAAGTGGATCCGCGAACAATGGGATGGCAAACTCTCGATTAAGGGAATCCAAACCCTCGAAGATGCCAAGATGGCGGCGCACTATGGTGCAGATGCAATCATTCTTTCAAACCATGGTGGGCGTCAGCTTGATCGTGCGCCGGTACCACTTCATATGCTCGCCGATGTTAAGCGAGAGCTAAAGGATGATTTGGAAATCCATATCGATACCGGAATCATGCATGGTGCTGATGTCCTTGCCGCGCTAGCGCTCGGTGCCGACTTTGCATATATCGGTCGCGCATATCTCTACGGACTCATGGCTGGTGGCCAAGAAGGTGTCGAGCGAGCGCTGGAAATCATGCAGAGCCAGATGGTTCGAACCATGAAATTGCTTGGCGTAAATACCCTGAAAGAGTTAGAGCCAAAACATGTTCGTCTCCTTGAAACCCATGCTGGCCTCGGCCGCCTACCGAAAGGAAAGTAAGTAATGCGTATAGCTCGAATTGGCGATCCTGGAGCCGAGAAGCCAGTAGTAGTCCGTGGCGACCATTACGTTCTGGTCGATTCAATAATCTCTGATTGGTCACGTGAGACGCTCTCAGCGGGCGCCATGGAGAAAGTTACTGCAGCAGATCTCTCAACGCTTCCGCAGATAGCCCTCGGTAGCCAACGAATCGGCGCACCTATCAATAAGCCAACTAAAGTTATTTGTATCGGCCTTAACTATCTCGGTCATATCAAGGAAACCAACGCTGATACCCCTCCCGAGCCAGTGGTCTTTATGAAGGCTCCGGATAGCGTCGTTGGACCTAACGATGACATAGTCATTCCACCCAACAGCACAGCTACCGATTATGAGGTCGAGCTTGCAATCGTTATCGGTAAGCGTGCGCTCTACCTCGACTCCCCTGCTCAGTCAGCTGAACACATCCTCGGATACACAATCTCTCAAGATGTCTCCGAACGTCACTGGCAGATTGAACGTGCAGGTCAATGGGTCAAAGGAAAGTCATTCCCGACCTTTAATCCACTCGGCCCTGAAATTGTTACCCCAGATGCAATCAACGCTCACAAACTGCGCCTCTGGTGCAGCGTCAATGGTGAGATGAAACAAGATTCCAATACCGATGATCTTCTCTTCGGTATCCACCATATCGTCTGGTATCTCAGCCAATTTATGGAGCTATTTCCAGGTGACATCATCAATACCGGCACGCCATTTGGCGTGGGCCTTGGCTTCAAGCCGCCTGTTTATCTCAAAGCTGGCGATCAGCTGAAGACAGGTATTGAAGGTATCGGCGAAATCACCAACAACTGCGTAGCCTTTAAAGGTTGATAGCTACTCATCTGCTGGCAAATCAAAGATTGCAAGGGTGCTGGTAAATCCACCATCAATCTGAATATCCGTGCCGGTAACAAAGTCAGATGCTGCAGAGGCAAAGTAAGTTGCTATCCCCTCGAAGTCGGCAGGATCTCCCCAACGCCCTGCTGGCGTACGACTAAGCACGTGCTCTGCCAATCCGGGTACAGCTCGAGTTACTGATGTCATATCGGTGACAATCCAGCCCGGCAGAATTGTGTTGCATTGGATATTGTCCGCACCCCATGCCGCAGCCAAACTTTTGCCTAACTGAACTACCGCGCCTTTGGTGGCAGAGTAAATCGGTGCAACGCCCAACCCTTGAACGCTCGTAAGAGAGCCAATCAAAATAATCTTTCCGCCTCCTCGAGATTTCATCACTGGATAAACCAGCTGAGCGGTGTGGAAGACTGACTTAAGATTGGTATTGATGATCTCATCGACAATATCTTCCGTGTATTCCTCAGGGCGCATTCGGATATTTATACCGGCATTTGCAAAGAGAATATCGACGCCACCAAAAAAGCTCACAGTCTGCTCGAGCGCATCTTCTGTCGCAGCACGATCAAGGAGATCAACTCTGACTGTAAATACCTTCGCGCCGAAGGCTTCTAACTCCTCCTTCGCTCTGAGGGATTTCTCCTCGTTGCGCGCCCAAATTGCAATTGATGCTCCCGCCTTCGCCAAACCTCTGGCACACCCCAGTCCGATACCGCCATTGCCACCGGTAACAACCGCAACTTTACCCCTTAGATCAAAGAGGGAGTTAGAGGTCAACTGATTTTCCTGAATCCATCGATTCGTACAGCGCCTCAACCATTTTAAGAGTTCCGATGTTCTCGGCTACCGATGAGCGAAGAGCTTCACCCCGCGAGATAGCTCTCATGACTGAACCCATGGTTCCGATAAAGGCATCCGGGAACCAACGTGTGGTGACTGGATATGGCAACCAGCCATCAGTCGGTACTACCTGTGAGTTAATCTCCAAAGTATCTACTCGACCATTCGGATAGTCATAGAGAAGTCCAAGGGTTCCTCTTATAGATCCCTTATCGCCATCAATCCGGTATTCAGCATAGTTATCGCCGCCGCGATTGACATGGTTGGCATGCACCAGTGAAGTTACACCGTTGTCATAGAGTGCGGTAGAGATAGTTCGAGTCTCACCTATCGGAAATTGACCAGCGGTACGACCTGCAGCGCAGAAAACGGTCTTTGCATCTCCCAGGAACCAGCGGATTAAGTCGTGGTAATGAATCGAGTGGAGCATAACTTCAAGTCGATCTAAATCTTTCGCCCATGGCCAGAGCTCCCATGGAGTCATGAGATTTACATTGATTGAGAAGTTGCTCACCTTTCCAATCCAACCAAGTTCGACCATCTTATGCGCAGCAGCTACGCCTTCCTCAAAGCGGAGTTGCTGATTGACCGCAGCAACAATCCCGGCATCTGCAGCCTGCTTGACCATTAACTCACCTGCAGCAACCGTTGTTGCGAAGGGTTTCTGCGCCAAGATGTGCTTCTTCGCTGCCGCCACTTGAGCAAAGATCTCCGGCTGAGCTGCAGCCGGAACAGCGATATCAACAATTTCGACTGAGCTATCTGACAGTAACTCGGCAAGCGTTGAATACACACGAGGAATACCGTGTTTTGCAGCAACCTCTTTCGCCTTTGCATTATCGACATCATAAATTGCTACTACCTCTAAACCTGCCTTGATATAGGCGGGAAGATGTGCGCCATCAACGATTCCACCTGCGCCACAGATTCCAATCTTTCGGCGATCAGCTGGTGCGACCTCTAGCCGAACAGCTTCTGCGACTTGATGAAATTGATCAATCATGGCTACTCCTTGCCCTCGTTCTTAAGGTTTTCAGTTTGACTGGTGCGATAGAGAACGGTTTGGAGATGCTCTGTGTAAAGCACGAGCTCCTCATTGTCGGCGCGGAAAATCTCGTAACTCACTTTGAAAAGTCCCATATTCTCGTACTTCGGTGTCTTCTCAAGAAGCGTACGCATTCCGTAGATAGTATCTCCAATAAAGGTTGGCTTGATGAAGCGGAGCTTGTCATAGCCGTAACTGAAGGTATTGACATTGTTATGTGCAAATAGTCCTAGGCCATAACTAAAGACCATCGCCCCGGGAACTAGTCGCTTCTTAAAGAGCCCCTCTTCTCGAGCCCAGATATCGTCACCAACGTAAGGATGCATATCCAGTACGAGTGAATTGAAGAGCATTACTTCGCCTTCAGAGATTGTTCGACGGAGCGAGCGATCAACTTCTCCAACCTGGTAATCCTCGTAGAGTTTTACATCTTGATTCCATACTGGAATCGCATATCGCTCATCTTTATTCGGGTTTGGATTCTTCATTTCTCCTCCTTATATCCCGAATTCACTTCGGATTTTTTCGGTATCTTCGCCAACATGAGGGGCGCCTTTTCGATGCTTGATGGTCTTGCCATCGATTCTGACAGGCGAGCGAGTTGTTGGGATATTTACGGTAGAACCATCCCTACCGATTCGACTGGTCTCCTGCACCATATCGATTGCATGGAATCCTTCATGCGCTACAAGTTCCGGAAGAGTGAGAACAGGCGCACACCAGATGTCAGCCTTATCCAGAATCTCTAGCCAATGGCTCGTTGAATTTGTAGCGAGTTTCCCGCTGAGCAACTTCATGATTTCATCCTGGTGGCTCCACCAAGATTTTGGATCTTCGTATTGACTCAGATCTAGACCTAAGAGAGCGCCGAGAGCTGGAATAGGAGTCATCGCAATCGCGATGTAACCATCGCTCGTTTGATAGAGGCCATATGGCGCCGGCAAAAATGCGTGAGCAGAGTTAGCGCCACCACGTTTCACAATAACCTCAGGATCAAAGAGGTTCGCCGACAATAATTCAAACTGTAGGTCGAGCATCGATTCGAGAAGGCTTGATTCAACCAGACCACCAAGACCGGTACGTTCGCGTCGCAGTAAGAGGGCAAGTACTCCCGATGCCAAATGGGTTGAGGTAAAGATGTCGGCTACGGCAAGGCCAACTGGAATGGGTGGATCTCCAGCACGACCGTTGAGCCAAGGCAGGCCAGAGATAGATTGAGCCAATAAATCTTGCCCTGGTCGATCTTTAAATGGCCCTTCTGCGCCGTAGCCAGAAGCGCTGGCGTAAATTATCTTTGGATTAACCTTCTTCACATCCTCATACCCGAGACCAAGTCGCTCGATAACACCTGGGCGGAAATTCTGAATGATTACATCGGCTCGCTTAACTAACTCCCATACCTCTTTCAACTGATCGGAGTTCTTGAGATCCGCGGCGAAGCTCTCCTTATTTCTATTCATAATGTGGAAAGAGAGCGTGTCGCCATCGGATTCAAGGCCAGCAAAGGCCAATGTTCGTCCGATATCGCCGCTACCCGGTCTTTCTATCTTAATGACGCGTGCGCCCAGATCGGCCAATCGCATGGCAGAGACTGGGCCAGCTAGAAACTGTGAGAAATCGAGAACTAGAACGCCATCTAGAGGTAGCTCTGATCTCGACAATGAATTAGTCGACATGAAAAACCTCAGGGATTGCCGCCCACCATTCGCCCTCGGCGCGATCATTTACCGGACGCTGGAGCGGCATGCAGACTGACCACCACTCTTGCGTCTTTGGATCTGCAGCCATCTTCGCCATATCTGCCTCAAAATCCTCACCGACATACTCAAAGTAAGAGAAGAGGAGTTCGCCATAGCGATAGATGGAGTAGTTGCGAATATTAACTTCGGCGATCTTAGCCAAGACCTCTGGCCAAACATCAGCATGTAGTCGCTCATACTCCTCTCGATTTGCAGCTGGCATTCCTATAACTGAGGCATAACGTTGCATCTCTCTCCTCTTTCTCTCATTAAAAACGGTGGTTAATCTCTAAAGGTTGTAGAAAGTTTTTGCAGTCTTGTGTCGGATCCACTCTTGATCCTCATCGCTGTAGTTCGCGATGACTTCTGCTTGGGCCTTCCACACCTCACCATAAGTATTGCCAAGTACGATGACTGGCCAGTCTCCACCCATCATGATGCGTTCTGCTCCATAGGTTTTAACCATAAAATCAACGTACGGCTGCCAATCAGCAACGCTCCAATTTGCAAGGTCAGATGCGGTATTGAGTCCAGATAACTTTCCATAGACATTTGGATACTGCGCAATTTCAGCCATAGAAGAAGCCCATGGCTCCATCTCTTTCGCAGCAATTGGTGGCTTAGCAAAGTGGTCGACAACTATCTTCAAATTCGGAAACTTCTTCGCCAGCGTAACTATGTTCTTCGTATGCTCTGGCTTGATCGAGACATAATCGAAACTTAAGCCAAGTTTCTCAACATAGCCAAGGGTCTCTAGTACCGCTGGACGAGTAATCCAAGCATCATCTGACTCGTACTTTGGATTTGAGTAATCATGGGTCAGATTACGAACACCCTTAAAGAATGGATCCTTTGCAAATGTCTCAAGTGCAGTGCGGGCCTCATTTGGCCGATCGAATGGAACCCAGCCAACAACTCCAATGACGAAATCGCTATGGTGGGCGACATCTAGCATGTAGAAAGTGTCATCGTAGGTATCAGCTGCCTGCACCAAAATTGAGTTGGTAACTCCAGAGCCTTCAATCTCCGGTGCGAGTCGCTCGGGCGTAAAATCGTCGTAAAGCGGACCGTAGGCTGGTTCAATCCAACTATATGCACGTTCGCTCATCACCCATAGGTGTTGATGAGTATCAATCATCTCTCGCTTCGCCATTTCTCTCCCTTTCATCAATTATTCAATTGCAAGATTTACAGAACGCCGTAAGCGTTCCAAACTTCACGGACACTTTTACCTGCTAGAAGATCTTTAAGAACGGTCTTCTCGGTCGCAGCACGCGCATTGGCCAACTCACTCACCGCTAGGAGATGCTCTGCCGGAACAACCACAACTCCATCGGAATCAGCGATCACTCCATCACCGTTATTGACCACGACTCCCCCGCATCTGATTTCTGTGCGAGAAGCCGTCAATTTCATCCGACCTTTATAGTCATAAGGCCTAGAACCCTGTCCAAAGGCGGGAAAATCGAGGGCAAGAATCTGCTCTGTATCACGAAGCGGACCATCCGCAACTACGCCTTTAGCGCCGCGACCCTTAGCTGCAGCAGAGAAGAGCTCTCCCCAAAATGCCGAGAGGCAGTCGCCACCTGTTGCAACCACTGCCACCTCTCCAGGCGCGAGAGTGTCGAGGTAATCAATTGCATCCCCATATGGATCTCGCTGGTCATATTGATCGCTCGCAGAGAATTCAACCGTTGCTGCCATGCCCACAATTCGCATCCCAGGACGGAGAGCCTTCACCCGGATATTCATCGCATTATTTCTTACACCCAACACATCGAGTGAATCGGAGATCATCGCGCTACGTACGCGCTCATCGAGAATCCACATCATTACTTCTTCCTCACCATGTAGACGTGCGTAAATGCAATGACTGTCTCGCCTCGCTGATTTGTCACTGCGACTTGCTCTTCGACGATTCCATACTGATCTGGCTTCTTAGCGTGGTCACGTTTCTCAGAGATAAGAGCAGTTGAGGTAATTGTGTCGCCAATAAATACCGGGGCGATAAAGCGAACTCGGTCATAGCCGTAGCTAAAGGCGGCTTCATTAATCTCTCCGGCAAGGGCTCCTACCGCCACTGAGAGAATGAGTGTTCCATGGGCCACTCGAGCCCCAAATTCTTGAGTCTTGCACCACTCTGCATCCATGTGGTGTGGATAGAAATCACCAGTTTGGCCAGCGTGCATCACAATGTCGGTCTCAGTAATTGTTCGACCTGTACTTACTCGACTGAAGCCAATCTCATAATCTTCAAAATACTGATGCATCGCTACTCCTTCACATATCTCTGGAACATCGATGAAATTTCGTCAATGTCGCTCTTGGTAAATTTCCCATCAACTAGCGCTCGATGAATCACCAATGAACTCTGGTATTGAACATCAGGCCAGCCAAGTACCCGAGGGCGCACCCATGCGTTCTCCAAAGTGCGCAAGGTATTTCTAAAGAAGTTAGCGCTTGCCCCGTTCAGCTTATTATCTTTCCAGGCTACGAGATTTCCTGGCTGTCCGCCATTGAGGCCGTAGGTAGTCGATTGAATATCTGGTAGAGATAGGAGGGTCGCAGCTCTTGCTGCCGATGCCCGATCCTTGCTCGCTGACGAGACAGCTATACCGGCTCCACCTAATTGAGAACCCGTGGCACGTCCATCGAAGGATGGTAGATCGTCATAGGCAAGCAGCTTTCGACGAAAACCGATGCGCGAGTAGTTGCTATACCCATACATGCAAATACCAAATGCATATTCATCGCCATCACTTAAAATTTCGGCGATATCAATTGGATTCTTTGAAGAGCAGAAGTCAGGTACCAATGATGCGAGTTCAACCATAAATTCGAGAACTTCGGTTGCAACTTCCTTATCTATAAAGTTCGCATTCGGCTCAAGCGGCGAACCTTTCTGCGCCATGAGCGTTGCAAAGGTACTAAAGGCATCGACCGGTTTATGAGCCCAGAGCAGTCGATTCGCCTTCGCCTCAGCGATGACCTCATCCCAGAAAATTGGGGCACGATCTGCTAAATCTGGCCGAAATGCGCTCACTTGAGCTGCGGTATCAATCGCTAGCGCCCAATGCTTTCCCTGATAGAGATAAGAGTGGTGTGATTGCCCAACACTTGTCTTTTCAAGTAACTCCAAATCTGCTGCGCTGATGAGATCTTCAAACGCTACGACTGCTTTCGCATGGACGGCATCTGGGACGTGGGGATGGTCAATCACCATGAGGTCGTAATCGCTATAGAACTCAGAGATATGTTGATCGCCAAAGGCTAAGAGTGAACGAGCATCCCAATCTATTGAGACACCGCACTTTTCAATCAGTAAATCATTTGATTTCTGGAGACATTCAAGGCCGCGTGGATGATCCCAAGTCATACCCTTGAGTTGGATGAGAGACATCGTTAGCCGATGATCTTTCTAATCTCGGCCGCAAACCAATCTCTAATGGCGATACCTTCATCAATATACTTTCCATAGTTAAAGAAGCCATGGATCATTCCTGGACAATCCTTGTAGGCAACGCTGTTGCCAGCTGCCCTTAATTTTTCGTAATAGGCAATTCCATCTTGACGCAGAACATCGTATTCTGCGGTAACCATCACAGTTGGCGGAAGGTTTTCAAACGACGCCGCAGAATGCGGTACTGCATAGGGGTTAGTGCGATCTTCTGGGCTATCTAGGTACATCTCCCATAACCACTTCATACCCTTCTGAGTTAGCCCATATCCATCTGCGTTTGGCACTCCCGGTGAATTTACAAATTCCGGTCCATTGCATGGATAGACAAGCCATTGAAATGCTAATTCGATTTCGCCTCGATCGCGAGCGGCAAGAGCGACAGCAGAGGCTAGATTTCCGCCGGCGCTATCTCCGCCAACCCCCAGCCGCCCTAGATCAATTCCTAAGCGATCGGCTTGTGAGACTGTCCATTGCAAACCTTCATAACAATCATTGAAAGGAATGGGAAACTTATGCTCTGGCGCTTTTTGATAATTGACTGAGACTATTACTGCGTTTAATTTCTTAGCCATTGCAGCCATCTGTGCGTGGTACTTACCGATGTAATTAATGACCCAGCCACCGCCATGGAAATAAACAAGGCCGGCTCTCTTACCTTGATCGCCTCCTGGTGGCGTGTAAATCGCCACTGGAATATCAGCGGTGGAGCTGGTGAAGAAGTCGATTGTGATCTCAACCGATGGATCGATTTCACCGCCAAGATCGGGTTCGCCATGGCTATAGCCACGAGCAACGGTTGCTCCTTGCTCGCTGATGTCGGGCAGATTTGCCGCCCGCGCGCGTTGAAGGAATAGATCTGCCTGCGGGTGGAGAGCCATGAAAATACTATAGGATATTCACTGCACGCTTACAAGGTCTTCCCAGACCTTATTTGAAATCTTTCGATCGAACTCGGCGATATTGCTATTGAGCTCTTGCACGCTACGACAACCCACCAGAACTGATTTCACCGCTGGATGTTGAAATGGAAACTGCATCGCAGCGCTTGTCAACGAAACTTGATGGCTCTCAAGTACATCTCGGATTCGCACAGCGCGAGCGAGTAATTCATCTGAAGCGGGCATGTAATCGTATGTGGCTCCCTTAACCGGGTTAGCCAAAATCCCTGAGTTGAAGACGCCAGCTGCAATAACGTCCACTCCCCGCTCGAGAGCCAGAGGTAGTAACTCATTGGCGGCGCTCTGATCGAGTAGTGAGTAACGCCCCGCAATCAGAACCATATCGATATCAGTCTCACGAATTAACCGTGATGGGATTTCGCACTGATTCATTCCTACACCGATAGCTTTAATCAAACCTTCAGAGCGCATCTTCTCAAGCTCTGGATAGGCTTCAAGAATCGCTTGATCTGCATGGTCATCGGGATCATGGATAAAGAGAATGTCTATATGGTCGGTACCGAGCCTTGTTAGCGATGATTCAAAGGATTTGCGTACTCCCGCTGCCGAAAAATCGAACTTACGTTCAACCGTGTTATCGGCATCAAGGAAGAAGTCATCGATATCAGTGGTTGATGGAATAAGCACTCGCCCAATCTTTGTAGAGAGAACTAATTGGTTGCGATCCCAACCAGCCAGCGCTCTACCAATGCGAGTCTCCGAGCGACCTTTTCCATAGTGCGGCGCAGTATCAAAGAAATTAATTCCGGCAGCTAAGGCGCTATTGAAGGTCTCGATACATTGTTCATCAGAGACTTTTGCATAGAGTCCGCCGAATGCAGCAGTGCCGAGAGCCATCCGCGATATCTCAACCCCGGTTCGAAGACGAACTCGCTCGCTGTGGTGCATCAAGCGCTCCCTGTCGTTGCATGCGCGCTCACCGCAGCGCGACCAGCTTCGAGACGAGCAACTGGCACTCTAAATGGTGAGCAAGAGACATAATCCAACCCAACGCCGTGGAAGAAATCAATACTTCGTGGATCGCCACCATGCTCGCCACAGACGCCTAACTTCATCGCTTGCTTAACCGACCGCACCTCATCACAGGCGATCTTTATCAGAAGCCCTACCCCGTCCTGATCGAGAGATTCGAAGGGGCTAAAGGGTAGAAGTTCAAGATCGAGATACCTTGGCAGGAAGGAAGATTCGACATCATCTCGGCTAAATGCCCAGGTGAGTTGCGTAAGGTCGTTGGTACCAAAGGAGAAGAAATCCGAATAATCAGAGAGCCTAGCTGCGGTAATTGCAGCTCTCGGAGTTTCGATCATGCTGCCAATACTGATCGACATCTCTTTACCAGCAGCTTTCAAAACTCGCGCTACCTCTTCTTCTAAGGAAGATCTGAAGTACAAGAGCTCTCGTTGTGATGCTACGAGTGGAATCATAATCTCGGGCTGCGGATCATAACCTTGGTCTCGTACATGGAGCGCAGCTCGAGTGAGCGCACGCACTTGCATAGAGAATAAGTCTGGAATCAACACACCGAGTCGAACACCTCGGAGGCCCATCATCGGGTTTGCTTCATGAAGTCGATTAACTGCCCGGCTCAGAGATAGCTTTCGCTCATCCACCTGCTCTTTGCGCTCTTGCATCAAAGCAATCTCTACCGCAAGGCTCGTTTGATCGGTGAGGAACTCATGAAGTGGAGGATCTAGGAGTCGAACAGTGACTGGAAGACCTGTCATAGAACGTAAGATTCCAACGAAGTCACTAAATTGCAGTTTCTCCATCTCGGCAAGTACTTCATTGCGCTCTTCATCAGTGGTAGCCAAGACCAAACGCTCTACAAGTACTCGGCGATCTCCCAAGAACATATGTTCAGTACGTGTGAGACCAATTCCTTGAGCTCCCATCTGACGAGCAACTTCTGCATCCTCGGGCGTATCTGCATTGGCACGAACTGCCATGCGACGAACCTGATCGGCGTGCGAGATGATTCGATGGATACTCCGAATTAACGCTGAAGAAGTTGGTGCGCCGGGATCGACGATTCCTTGAACATACTCAGTTACAACACTTGGAACAACAGCTACTTCACCTATAAATACTGCGCCAGTTGTTCCATCGATAGAGATGACATCGCCCTCTACAACTTTTACATCGCCGCAGGTGAAGAACTTCTCATCGACATTTACCTCAATGCTCTCGGTACCGCAGACTGCAGGTCGCCCCATTCCGCGAGCTACCACCGCAGCATGGGATGTCTTTCCACCGCGAGCGGTCAAGATTCCTTGCGCCGCAACCATGCCTACAAGATCATCTGGATTAGTCTCACGTCTGACCAAGATCACCTTCGCTCCTGAGAGCGCTTGATCTGCAGCATCTCGCGGATCAAAGACAACTGCACCTACGGCAGCTCCAGGTGATGCCGCAATTCCTCGAGTGAGCTCTTTCGGTGCTGATGCCTTATCGAATTGCGGGAACATTAACTGCACGAGCTGCTCGCCATTGACGCGAGTGAGAGCTTGATCCATGGTGATTGCACCCTCATCAACGAGCTGAGTTGCAATCTTGAATGCAGCTTCAGCAGTTCTTTTTCCAACGCGAGTCTGCAAGATCCATAACTTTCCCTGTTCAACGGTAAATTCGATATCGCACATATCGCGATAGTGTCCTTCGAGCAGCGCCATGATTCGATTGAGCTCAGCAAAGGCCTCCGGATTTACCTCTCCCAAATGTGTGAGCGGATAGGCATTTCGAATACCGGCAACAACATCTTCACCTTGCGCACGCGGTAGATAGTCACCATATGCACCAGGTGCGCCGCTTCCTGGATCTCGAGTGAAGCAGACACCAGTGCCCGAGGTATCGCCAATATTGCCAAAGACCATAGCCTGCACATTGACTGCAGTACCTAGGTCAGCGCTGATTCGCTCACGACGACGATAGAGCTGAGCACGCTCAGAGTTCCATGAGTGAAAGACCGCTTCGATAGCGCGGATTAATTGGCTACGTGCATCAAATGGAAAGCTCTCTCCGGTGTGCTTCTCGACTACTGCAACGAAGGTATCGCCTACCTTCTCCAGCGCATCGCCCTCCAAATCAGCCATAGTTTTGCCACCAGCGGCCTCAATAATAGGCGCAGCTGCCTTAGTAAACGCTTCACCAGGAATTTCGCAGACCGTCTTTCCAAACATCTCGATAAAGCGGCGGTATGAATCCCAGGCAAAACGCGCATCGCCGGTCTGTGATGCGAGAGTTGCTGCTACCGATTTCGACATTCCCACATTGAGAACGGTCTCCATCATTCCCGGCATGGAGAACTTTGCACCGGAGCGCACGGAGACAAGTAAAGGATTACTTGCATCGCCGAAAGATTTACCGATTTTCTTCTCGAGCGCGACAATTGCGTTATCGATATCTCTCAGAAGATCGTCACTCAGCCCACCGGTGCGAAGGTACTCCTGGCACGCCTGCGTCGTAATGGTAAAACCATCTGGAACTGGAATCCCGAGAGTTGCCATCTCAGCTAAGTTGGCGCCTTTACCCCCAAGGAGGTCTGACATAGTGCGATTGCCTTCACTAAATGCATAGACCTTCTGGTCCATAAAAATACCTACTCCTTAATTGAGCCCGCGAGCATTCCGCGAACGAGTCGCTTCTGAGATACGAGGAAGACGATCATGATTGGTAGCGCAATCAATACACCGGCAAGTGCAATCTCAGGTTTGTAAATTGGAACTGAGGTTGCGCCAACACCTGGATTAATCGCAGGAGTTGAGTAGAACAAGAAGCCAAGACCGATCGGCAAGGTGTAGTTCTCACTTGAGGGAAGGAGGATGTAAGGGAGGAAGTAGTTCGCCCAGTTGCCGATAAAGGCGAAGAAGGCGAGTAGAGAGATCAGTGGCCAAGAGAGCGGAAGAGCAATCTTGGTAAAGAGACGGAAATCGTTGCAGCCATCTAGGCGCGCTGACTCGTAGAGCTCCTTTGGAATGGTTGTTGAGTAATAGATAAAGGAGAGGAAGACACCGAATGGGTAGAGTGATGAGACGAGGATTACCGAGAGCGGGTTATCCATCAAATTGACTTTATCCATCAATACGAAGATTGGGACAACGAGCGCCATTGGTGGCACCAACATCGTGATCAAAGTTGAGATTAAGAATGCGCGCTTAAAGCGAATATTGGATGCAGAGAGCACAAAGCCGGCCATTGAAGCGGTGACTGTTGCGATCAACACGATTGCCCCGGTGTACCAGAGCGAGTTGATAACCCATTGCAGGATTACACCATTGTCGAAGAACTGAAGGTTCTGCCACGCCTTGAGGTAGTTACCGAAATTACCGAAGGCGAGTGGGTTTCTCGTTGTGAGTTCGGCATCTTCCTTGCTAGGTGCAAGTAAGAGCCAGACCATTGGAATAATGCTGATAAGAGCGAAGAGGATGAGCCAGGAATTTACGACCCAGGACCAGACTCGGCTCTCTTGACGCAGCTTAGATGAGGTGCTTGCTTTAAATGGATTGAGTGACATCTGACTACGCCTCCTTATTCTTTCCGCGAGAGACGTTGGCATCTTCAAACATATCGGTCTTGAAAATCACGATAAGAGCTCCAATGAGGCTTGGAATCAAGAGCATGAGCGATAGCGCAGAGGCGCCACCAAAGTCACCAGATGTAAAGGCCAATTCGAAGGCGAGCTGATCGAGCGACCAGGACTCAGCGATTCCAAGGTAGATACCCTTATTGAGCAACTCTGGCTCTACGAAGAGTTGGAGACCGCCGGCGAAGATAAGTACGCCCATGTAAACAATGTACTTTTTGATGAGCGGCAATTTAATTTTGATTGCAATTTGAAAGGCTGAACAACCATCTACACGAGCGGCTTCAATAACCTCACCTGAGATCGACTGGAGCGAGCCGAATTGAATCAAAATCCAGTTTCCCGCGATAGCGAAGAAGGCCATCGCAGCAAAGATATAGACCAGCTTCTCGGTCTGCCAGATCTGATCACTCGAAGTGATACCGAACCATGAGAGCGGTGTTCGGATTGGTGAAACTGTTGGCTGAAGAATTGCATACCAGACCAAGACTGCAACAGCGCCAGAGATAGATGCTGGGACGATATAAGAGAGTCGAAGCCACTTCTTCCACTTTGATGGATTGAGATCGAGCATCAACGACATAGCGATAACAAAGACAATTGTCAGAGGCACAAAGATCGCCATAAAGGTTAAGACATTCTTGACAGCTGGCAAGAATCTAAAGTCCTGCAGCACAATTTTAAAAGCATCCCAGCCACCATCTGGATTGACACGTGACTCATGTGGAACCTCAAGGAAGGCCATGATGACCGGTACTACTCCAAAAGAGACCAATAGGAAGAGGTAGGGCGAGAGCATCGCCCACATCGCCCAATTGCCATTTCTCTTCTGCTTAATGCGCTTTGCCATCGTTATCTGACTCCTCATTGAGATTTGAAAAAGTAAATGAGGTGTGGGTGCGCTGACCGACTTTTGGCGATCAGCGCACCCAACCTCTTGCTACTAATTAGTTAGTAGATACTTTGTAACCAAGCTGCTTCGCAAGGTTTGATGCATATGTTGAGAAGGCTTCAAGAGCTGCTTGCGCATCCTTGGTCTTCTTCAGCTCATTTGCGAAGGTTCCTTCCATCGCGCTATTTGAGTCATAAGAGACTGGCTTCTCACCTGAGAAGATCTTCTTTGACTGCTCGAGCATCGCTGGATATGGATCAGCTGCGTAATACTTATCTGAAGAGACCTTAGCCTTCCAGAGAGCATTACCCTTCTGAGATGCAGGGAATGTAGGAGCACCCTTTGATCCATCAGGATTCTTTACATCTACCACGTTGCGCTTATCGCTCACCATGAAGATTGCAAATGCAAGGGCTTCCTTAGGGAACTTAGAGTGAGGTGAGACGGTGTAAATTCCACCACCCCATTCACCTGAGTAGTTGACCTTCTCGCCTGGCCAGATTGGCATTGGAGCTGCTGTGATCTGTCCGGCAGGTACGTTCCATGAGCTAGCTGGACGGATTACGAACTCACCGAACCATGATGGACCGATTGTCATAACGACCTTGTTAGCTGCACCGTACTCCTTGATGAAGTCAGCATCCCAAGGAGCAGATGTTGACATCGCGCCAGCGCTGATGAGGTTGTTGAGAAGTGTTGTAGCGCGTGTGCACTTAGGTGACTTTGGCGCAATCTTTACCGCTGTCGCAGAAGTTGCCTGGTTCACTGGGCACTGTGATGGCCACAAGAATGATGAATATGCACCCTGCGCACCAAGTGCGCCGACTGAATATCCTGGGTGGTTCTTAGCGATATCTAGACCGATCTTTTCAAATTCAGCCATGGTCTTTGGCACTGTATAGCCGAAGTCCTTCATCAACTTTGTATTGACCCAGAGGACTGTCTGTGCAAGGTCATTCTTTACACAGTAGTACTGACCATCTGAACCCTTACACCATTGGTTACCGGCTTCCATATCTTTCCAGAATGAAGCTGGGGCGTACTTGTTAAGCGCTAGCGCATTATCTGCGTCGCGAAGAACTGATACGTCATTTGGTGGGCCGAAGACCACATCTGGCCAGCCCTTCTTGACGCGGTTAAATAGTGGGACTTTCTGAACTAGATCTGCCTGGGCATGGAGCTCGACCTTTACATCGACCTTGCCCTTCATGATTTGTGCGTACAACTTTGCACCTGGAAGACGTGGTGCGTCTACCCAGATTGTGATTGATGGCTTAGCAGCTTGCGCTGGCATCGCCATCACTGTTGTACCTGCGATTGCAAAGGCACCAGCGATTGCAACTATTGAGTACTTCTTCTTCAAGGTATTCCCCCTCTATAGGTTTCAAGGCCGGCCACGGAAGTGTCGGTCATGCCCGTTGCCGAAATACTAGAGGTGGAATACTATTTCGTATAGTATTTTCAAAAAAGTTTTTCTGGCGTTTGGTCGGGTTTGAGCATAAATTCGCCTCTCGTTATGAAGACGTTATAAACCAAGTGCGAAGGGGTATCTAAATGAAGATCACCAATGTTGAGGTAGTTCTCGAAGAGCGCCCCGGATTCTCGCCCTCTTTCGTTTGGCGCAAGAACCTCCCCGGCTCCGATGGCGCTACCACCGGTGCCTGGTTGGTCATTGAGACCGATGCCGGAATAACTGGTTTTGCATCAGCGCCACGTGGCGTCATCTTTAAAGATTATGTAGATCGTAGATTTCGAGCAGAGCTTCTGGGACAGGATCCTTTGCAACGCGAATATCTCTGGGAGCGCGCATGGGAGCTCGATCGCATCGAGCGCTTTGCTCCCAATATGGCGCATGTAGTTGATGTCGCTCTCTGGGATATTGGTGCAAAACAAGCAGGGCTACCGGTCTATAAATTACTCGGTGGATTTCGTGATTCACTTCCCGCCTATGCCTCGACCGTAACGTACTCATCTATCGAGGAGTTCCTTGATATTGCAGATCAGGCGCTCGCCCTTGGCTACCCTGCCATCAAACTCCATGCCTTTGGTGATGCTAAGAAAGATGCACTTCTAGGCCAGAAGCTGCGCGCACATGTGGGCGATGATGTACCACTTATGTACGACGGCTCTGCCGGTTTTGATTTAATGGATGCGGTATATCTCGGAAACGCATTATATGACGCTGGTTTTGCTTGGTATGAAGAACCAATGCGAGAGTTCAGCATCACTGCTTATAAGTGGCTTGGTGAAAGAGTCAAGATTCCATTGCTCCTTGGCGAAGTAACAGATGGCGCACATATGAGCGCTGGTGATTTTGCTGCGACCGGTGTTGCAACATCGCTTCGCACAAGCACCTTCCTCCGTGGTGGCTTTACCGGCGCTATGCGTATTGCGCATCTCGCGGATGCATACCATCTCCGCGCTGAGGTACACGGAATGGGTCTGGAGAGCGTGCACCTCTGTATGGCAATTAAGAACACCACATTTTACGAGAGCCTCATTTGGGGTAATCCAATGAAACGCGAATCACTAGTCGATGCAAATGGTTTAGTTCATGGACCTAAGGGCCCTGGCGTTGGCTATGAGAGCATCTGGGCTGAATCAGGAGTACCAAAGGGTCTAGAAAAGTTCGTGAACTAATGGCGAAAATCATTGGCTGCGAATTCTTTGACGTTCGTTTTCCGACATCGAAGATGCTCGATGGCTCTGATGCCATGAACCAAGATCCAGATTACTCTGGCGCATATCTACGTATAAAGACCGATCAACCAAATCTCTTCGGTGACTCTCTCGTCTTCACCATTGGTCGCGGTAACGATGTACAAATTACTGCGATTGAGATGCTCTCCCCCAAGATCGTTGGCCTCGATCTCGATCAGGCATTTAAGAACATCGGTGCCATCGCCAAGGATTTAAGTTCCGATAGCCAGATTCGTTGGCTCGGTCCTGATTACGGTGTATTCCATATGGCCGCCGGAGCTGTAATCAACGCGCTCTGGGATCTCTTCGCCAAGGCGAAAGGAGTACCACTCTGGAAGCTCCTGACCGATATGTCACCGGAAGAGATTGTTGCTGCGATCGACTTCCGCTACATCACCGATGCGCTAACGCCTGCTGAAGCGCTCTCGATTCTCAAAAAGGGTGAGGCTGCTAAGGCGGGAAATGAAGAGATTCTCCGCACCCAAGGCGTACCCGCATATACAACCTCCCCCGGCTGGCTCGGTTATAGCGATGAGAAGATGTTGGCTCTTACTAAAGAGGCTCTCGATGCTGGATTTTCGCTCATCAAGTACAAGTGCGGACAATCCATCGCCGACGATCGACGTCGCCTCACCAAGGTGCGCGAGCTGGTTGGACCAGATTTCCCAATTGCCATAGATGCAAACCAGGTATGGGATGTCAATCAAGCCATTGATTGGATCAATCAGTTGAACGAGTTCAATCTCTACTGGGTTGAAGAGCCAACGAGTCCAAGCGATGTTCTTGGACATTCAACGATCGCAGCTGCGGTCGCTCCCACCAGAATCGCAACCGGCGAGATGGCGAGTTCGCGGATAATCTTTAAGCAACTCTTGCAGAGCAAGGGTTTTTCAGTAATGCAGATAGACGCCACACGTGTAGCTGGCGTCAATGAAAATATTGCGAACATATTGATGGCTGCCAAGTTCGGCATCCCGGTATGTCCGCATGCTGGTGGAGTTGGACTCTGCGAGATGGTCTCTCAGTTAGCAATGTGGGATGCAGTGGCGGTCACGGGACACCACTCATCTCGCAAGGTCGAATTTGTAGACCACCTCCACCAGCACTTTCTAGAACCAACAGTCATTGCCAATGGCTACTACCAAGCCCCACAATTACCTGGTTCTGGTGCGCAGATGCACCAAGAAAGTATCGATACCTACACATTCCCAAATGGCTCATACTGGAAGAACGAGGCATAACCATGAACAATGAATTCGCAGGACTTACTGCAGTCATTACCGGCGCAGGTTCTGGTATCGGCCTCGCCGTTGCCCAAGCATTTCACCAGCGAGGTGCAACCATCTTTGGCCTTGATCTCAATGAAGGCGGTATGAAAGATTATGCAACCTTTATTCGTTGCGATATCGGCGATCCAGCTAGCGTAGCGAGCGCATTTACCGAGCTTGCAACAAAGACCTCCACAATCGATATCTTGGCCAACAATGCTGGCGTTGGCGCAATCGGTAGCGTTGAAGATGCATCTGAAGATGATTGGCATCGAGTTCTCAATATCAATGTTGTAGGTACAGCGCGAGTGACCGCTGCAGCGTTACCGTTTATGCGAAAGAGCAAATCACCAGCGGTGGTTAACACCTGCTCTATTGCAGCTACTGCTGGACTACCTAAGCGCGCTGTCTATAGCGCCAGCAAGGGAGCGATCATGTCGCTCACCTTGGCCATGGCAGCCGACTACGTAAAAGAGGGAATCCGAGTCAATTGCGTTAATCCCGGCACCGCCGATACTCCATGGGTCTCACGCTTACTCGCCCAGGCTGCAGATCCAGTAGCTGAGCGCGCAGCGCTTGAGGCTCGCCAACCGATGGGGCGACTAGTCAGCGCAGAAGAGGTTGCTAGCGCGATTTCCTACCTCGCTAGCCCATTACAGGGCTCAACTACTGGCACAATTCTCGCAGTAGATGGCGGCATGCAGGGGTTGCGTCTGCCGAAGTAATTTCAACTATCGAGAGCGAGGTCGCAGTGGTGGCAAAGAAGGCTGCACAGCAACCGAAGAAGCGGACACCACGTCGCTCTGTGCTCTCGGATGAGATTTACGAGATGATCAAGACGATGATCTTTGATCACGAGATTGCGCCAGGGGCTCGAGTTAATATCGATGCGCTAGCGGTACAGCTAGAGGTCTCACAGACTCCAATCCGTGAAGCCCTAGCCCGTCTTGAATCTGATGGCTTAATCGAGAAAGAGCCACTCAAGGGTTACCGTGCGACTCAACTCTTTACCGTCAAGCAACTCAACGACCTCTTTCAATTTAGATTGCTCATCGAACCGTGGGCGGCCGAGCAGGCTGCGCGTCTAATTGATAACACCGGTAAGACTGCACTGAAGGCAGAAATGCAGAGCGCGAAGACCGCTATAAAATTTGCCGGCGTCGATCAGATTCAGGCGCTCTCCGAACATGATTCGCGTTTTCATACTCTGATCTCGAGTATCTCTGGCAATCAGACCGTCGCCGATTTCTACGAGCGCACTCACTGCCACCTCCACCTCTTCCGCCTCTACATGGCGAGCAAGTTACATCGAATCGACCCAGAGGCGCGCACCGAGTTTGTGCAGGATCTCTTCGAGCAGTACTACCAGAGCTCATCAGGACAGTTGGCTATCAAAGAGCATGATGCGATTGCCAAGGCGATTCTGGATCAAAATGCCAAGGCAGCTAAAGTTGCGATGCATGCCCATATCGAATCTTCGCTTAAGCGCTTCTCGCCAGCGGCAGTAGCCGCAAATAAGTAATTTCTATACCTGTTTATTGATCCATTAATTTCAATAATTACCCGCTGTAAAGCCTTGTATTTGCCTACCTCATGCCTTAAATTATCCTATAGGATTCGAGAGTTAGGGAAATGTCATGCTTTCAAAGATTAAGTCCATCGAGATCCGCGCCTGTCGCGGTGGGGATCAACTAGAGGAGCTCAATACCGTCGCTGCGGTCAAACTCCCTGGTGGCTCTCGTCCAGATTTCACCGTCGTCACAATTACTACAGAAGATGGCATCCAGGGCACATCATTTGGCTTCGGCGCCCAAGATGCGAAGGCAGCTGCGGCAACGATGTCTCAGGTAAAGCCATTCTTTATCGGACGTAGCGCCCATGACTCGACGAAGAATATGAAAGATTTCGAACTCTACGATCGTCGTTGGAACCATGTTCCTATCTATGCATACGCACCATTCGACAATGCCTGTTGGGACATTGTCGGAAAGATGGCGCACCTGCCGGTCTATAAAGTCCTCGGCGCTGCCCGCGAGAAAGTTCCGCTATATGTATCGTCGATGTTCCTACCTGGCCCAGAAGATTATGCGCGCCAAGCGCTTGAGGTGAAGGCAAAAGGCTACAAGGGTTACAAGCTCCACCCACCAGGAGGCCTTGATCTCGATATCGCTTGCTATCGCGCAGTGCGCGAGGCAGTAGGCCCTGACTTCACACTGATGGCAGATCCAGTCATCATGGCTTCATATGAAGAGGCGTTGAAGGCTGGCCGCGAACTCGAGCGCCTTGGTTACAAGTGGTTGGAAGAGCCGCTCCTCGATGTAGATCTCCATAGCCTCAAGAAGCTCCGTGAGAAGTTAGATATTCCAATCGTCGGCACTGAAGTTATCGCCGGCAATCACTACTCAGCAGCCCACTGCATCAAGGAGGGCATCGTCGATATCGTTCGTACCGACGTCTCTTGGCGAGCAGGTATCACTGCGGTGATGAAGACTGCACACATGGCCGAATCCTTCGGCGTTAAGTGCGAACTTCACACCACTATCTATCACGGCCTCGAGCAGGTGCAGTTACATGCATCGCTCGCCATCAACAACTCTGAGTACTTTGAAACTCTCTACCCATTTGATGATTTCGACTTTGGCACCAAGTCAAAGCTCAATATCGTTGATGGTTATGTGATGGCACCAGTCGGTGAAGGTCTCTGCATCGATTATGACTGGGACTTCATCGAGAACCACACCGTAGCTATTCTCTAAGCGTTACAACCCCTTACAGGGGCTCTCTTTGGCGCTACTGGGCGACGATATTGATCAACGGCTGCCCAGTAGCAAAGCGAGCTAGCTGCGCCTCTACCAGCGCTCTTCCGCGCGGTAGAAATGCCGCCGAATCGCCACCTACATGGGGCGTGATAATTACATTCGGAGCGCTCCAGAGCGGATGGCCGTCAGGCAGAGGTTCTGGATCGGTGACATCGAGCGCCGCTGTGATTCGACCCGTAGAAAGCTCTGCCATAAGCGCTTCAGTATCTACAACCGGTCCGCGAGCGACATTTACCAGAGCTGCGCCATCTTTCATCGCTTGCAAGCGATCTGCGTTGATTAAGTGGTGAGTCTCATCAGTAAGCGGAACAATCAAGATAATCACATCAAAAGTTGGAAGCAATCGGTCAAAGTTTTCAAATGTCTGTGACCCGTCTCGACCAGATCGAGTAAAGGCGGTGACAGTAACTTCAAAGTTTGAGAGCATCCGTTCAATCATCTTGCCGATATTTCCATAGCCCACAATCGCAATATTGGAATCGGTCAGTGAAGCCATACGTTGATGGCTCCATACGCCGTTGCTCTGATTACGGGCGAACTCGGCAAAGCCGCGTCGCGATGCGATGGCGAGCGCCACCGCGAGCTCTGCCGTTGATGCATCGTGGACTCCGGCGGCGTTGCAGAGCGTTACTCCGGTGGGAAGAATCTTTAAGAGATCATCGACACCAGCATTGGGCGATTGGATAACTTTGAGCGAGCGCATCTGCGGAATCATCGAGATCGCTTGCGGCCCACCCATATAGCGAGGGACAAAGAACTCAATCTCAGCGAGATCCTCGACTGCTGGCGCAAAGCCATCGGTGGCTGCATGGGTAATGCCATCTGGAATCGTTAAATCGCTCCATTGGGTCCAGGCCAGGCTCATCGCCAAATCCTATAGGAATCTATCGCTGGCTAGAAGCAGTAAATCGCTCAGCTAGAAGCGCACCACCGCGCTCTAACCAGAGCGTCGGGTCCTTGATCGCCTCATCTACCGATGGTGCGAGGTCAACCAGCGAGACCACCGAATCTGAAACGGAATTCTTATTAACCCCGCAAATCACCAGCGCTGGAAGTGCGCGTGGCTCTGCTTGAGCCAATAAATAACCAACAACCTTGCCGCTAAAGCTCTGGCTATCAAAGGCCCCCTCACCCGTGACTAGACAATCTGCTCTATCTAATTGCTCAGCGATCCCGCTGAGCTTTGCCAAGGTCTCAACGCCACTCACAATCTCTGCCCCTAAGAGAATTGCCAATCCACCGGAGACTCCCCCGGCAGCGCCATATCCATCTGCATCGCGCGCACCGGTAACCGTTAAGAAATTCTGTAGCCCTTGATCAAGTTCTTCTACCTGCTCCTTATCGGCGCCTTTCTGCGGCGCAAAGATATGTGCGGCTCCGGTTAGCCCGGTCATTGGCGATTGCACATCAACCAGGATTCGCACCCCGCGTTCGGGTAGTTGCAACTCTGTTGGCGCGATAATCCTCGCAATCTTCGCTAACGCGCCACCACCGAGTCCAACCTCGCGCCCATCGTGATCAAGAAAGCGATAACCAAGCGCCATCAACGCACCGACACCCGCATCGGTGGATGCTGAACCCCCGACGGCAATCAAAATCTCTCTCACCTCAGCGTTTGCCATAGCAGCTGAAATCACTTGGCCTAAACCGTAAGAGTGAGCTGCCATTGGATTGAGCGGCGAAAGAGTTGTGATCCCGCAAATCATCGCCATCTCGATTACTGCAGTGTCA
>JBEGTC010000002.1:0-27384 GCA_041179565.1 Actinomycetota bacterium | reverse complement strand
TGGCTTTGGTTCTGCGCTCACCTTTATGGCGATCGGCTCGCAAGAGAGCTCACTGCTGACTATGACCACCATGCGCGCAACCACCTTCTTTATCAGCGTTGCTTACTTTGTAAAGCTCGGCAGTTTTGGTAGTGCTACTAAGCGAGACATTCCACTCTTGGCAGCGATTGGTATCGCTGACTTTTCGGCAAATTTACTTCTTGGAGTTGCGACCACCAAAGGGCTGGTCTCAATTGCTATGGTGCTTGGATCGCTCTATCCGATCGCGACTGCAGTTCTGGCTTATCTCTTCCTCCACGAGCGACTCCATAAAGTTCAGTACCTAGGAATTATTCTCGCCGTGACTGGTGTCGCCCTTATATCTGCACTTCAGTAATCTGGTGCCATTGATTTCTTGTTCATCAACAATTTCAAAGAGACTGAAGATATCGTCAATATCTAGATAGTGACCATCGCCGGCAATCGGCGTTAAAGAGAGCTCTAAATCTGAAATAGCGCCAGCTCTGACAAGTGCAAGCAGAAGTTCAATGCCAGCTTCAACTGCAATATCTCCGCCGTGCCGAATACTTATCTCTTCAACCTTTGTATGCAAGTTATCTACAACGCTTACCTGTTGCATATAGGCATGGGGGAGCGATAGTGGCGCAGAACCACGGGTAAAGACATAGATTGGAACGCTAGTTTTCTGATAGCTCTCGCGCAACGCGCTCTCTCTTCCGATGATGATCGCGCTTGCTCTTTGATGGAGCGCCAAGAAGCGCCTTCGATCTTCCGTTGTCGAGAGGGGGCGGGATAAGCCACCTTTGCTGGTTGCGTAATTGCTTCCTACGACGAGCGTTGCAATGACGGCCATTTCACAAGAATATCTCCGTATAAATGGCAATTCACACCATATTTTCAGCCTCCACGCCTGTGAGAAGTTGAGATAGAGCGCTCAACTTGGTTAGCCTTTCGCAATGATGATTTCCAGCAAGGGGCGATTTGCTATCGGACTGGGCGTGAGCGCCCTGGCGTTCTCGCTTCTACAACCGGCCGTTGCCGCGCCGACCTTGGCGCAGATCCAAGCTCAGGTACGTGATTTAGAGGAGCAGGCAACAGCAGCCGCTGAAGGTGCGCAGGAAGCTAAGGTGAAGCTCGCTTCGCTTCAGCGGAGTCTCAACGGCATTCAAGCTCAGGCAGCTATTCAGGGTAAGAATGTCGATGCAATATCGCGTTCGCTCGGCGTTATCGCCATCAATCAATATAAGGCTGGCTCGCTCGGCCAAAGTATGGAGCTCCTCTTCTCGACCGATCCATCCCTCTACCTTTCTTCTGCTGGATCTCTCGAGTCAATCACTCGCCAGAAATCCATACAGTTGAAGAAATATCAGAGCGCAACTCAAAAGCTCAATGCAACTTCACTGACTGTAGAAGACCGCTTAGCTCAGGTTAAGGTGCTGCAGGTAAAGCTTGCTCGCCAGAGCGCGGTCGCCCAGGCGAAGTTGAAGAAGGCGGAGGCGATTCTCGCCAAATTGAAGAAAGAAGACCGTGAGCGATTGGCGCGCCTGGCTCAGGAGCAAGAGGATGCCGATCAGAAGAGCTCTCTCGCTCAAGCAAAGTCTTTAAGCAAGGTCTCCGGTCGCGCTGGCTTGGCGATCAAATTTGCCTTCAAGCAGATTGGCGATCGATATGTCTTCGGTGCAGATGGAATGACTTACTGGGATTGCTCAGGTCTAACCATGCGGGCATATCAGAGCGCTGGGGTAAATCTTCCACATTCATCAGCTGCGCAATCACGGATGGGTAGGTCTATTCCGTTTAACCAGAAGCAACCTGGAGACCTCGTCTTCTTTGGCCGTCCAGTTTCACACGTCGGAATTTATATCGGTGGCGGAAAGATGGTCCATGCGCCACGATCTGGCTCTCGAGTAAAGATTGCTAGCGCAGCATCTCTTGGTTCTAAGAGATTAGTTGCGGTACGCCGTTTCTAATGCGCCACACAGATAACGGGAAGATTCTCTGCATCACAAATGATTTCGGTCCTCGAGCGGGTGGAATTGAGACATTTGTAATTGGTTTGATTGAACGCATGCCACGTGACAGCGTTATCGTCTATACATCAAAGCAAGAGGGCTCAGAGAGTTATGACCGCGATTGGTTTGAGAATTTTGGCGTTGAAGTTATTCGTGACCGAGCCAAGATTCTCCTTCCCACTCCTCGCGTTGAGCGAGCGGTCGCAGCTCTGGTCAAGGAACGTGGAATAACACGAGTCTTCTTCGGTGCCGCCGCTCCATTGGCGCTCTTATCACATCGCCTTCGCGCAAGTGGCGTCACCCGGATTGTCGCGCTCACGCATGGCCATGAAGTGTGGTGGGCAAAGTTATGGCCATTCTCCTGGGCGATAAAGCGGATTGGTAAAGGCGTAGATGTGCTTACCTATCTCGGCGACTTTACTCGTGAAGCGATTTCAAGGGCGCTCACGGAAGAGGCGAAGAGTTCAATGGTCCGGATAGCGCCAGGCATTGATACTGACCATTTTTCTCCAGTTGCCGATGCGCATCTATTAAAGTCCGAGTTAGAGCTCGATGAGAAACGCGTGATCGTCAGTGTTGGTCGCCTTGTTCATCGCAAAGGCCAAGACACCTTGGTTGAAGCTATGCCGGAGATTCTCAAGGAACATCCCTCCGCGCACATACTCTTTGTTGGAGTTGGTCCGCATCTTGAGTACATCCATAAGCGTGCAATCGAGTTAGGCGTCTTAGAGAACATTTCATTTGTTGGCAGAGTGAAGTACTCGGAGCTGCCACGTTTCATCTCGGTCGGGGAGATCTTTGCGATGCCAAGTCGCTCGCGATTGGCAGGTCTTGAGGTAGAGGGTTTAGGTATCGTCTATCTGGAAGCAAGCGCATGCCAACTTCCAGTAGTCGGTGGTCTTTCGGGTGGCGCACCCGATGCCTTATTGCAGGGCGAGACCGGAATTGCGGTCGACGGACTCAAACCACTTGAGGTGGCGCGGGCAATTAATGAACTTCTCGCAGATCCAGATCGCGCAAGAGCAATGGGTATTCGTGGTCGCCAATGGATTATTGATCAATGGGAGTGGCGCCACTGGTCTGCGGCATTTAATCAACTGCTAAAGATGTAACAGCCTCACCGCTTCAACGCGATTTCGAACTCCAAGTTTTCGATAGATAGAGGTCAGGTGGCTTTTTATTGTCGCCTCTGAATTGTGGCGAGAGCGAGCGATCTCTGAAGTTGTTGCACCGGTCGCCATCAAATCCAATATTGCTCGCTCGGTCGTCGTGAGCTCTCTGAGTGGCTGATAAGAATGAGCGCCATCCGATCTGGTAAGAGCCGAAGGTGAAGCTTGCCTATGGAGTTGATGGGCGAAGCCGCTGAAATCTTCGAGATTGAAAATCTCATCGCGCAGCCGCGTGTGCAATTGAGAGAGGTCCCATCGTAAAGTCCGAAATAGCGAACGCACATCGGGCGATAGACCGCCAATGGTGAGGATGGAATCGAGAGAGCGAGCGATTTCAGCCAACTCTTGGCTTATCTCATGCTGAATCTCCTGCGCCAGGACAATATCGCTATTGTCTGGCGCTGCCATCGGTTACTCCTTTGAATAGAGAGCGTTGATTGTCTCCGCATACTGCGTTGCTACAACATGTCGCTTCACAGAGAGTTTTGCTGTCAGTTGTCCGCCGGCGATTGTGAAGTCGTCGGGGAGGATCGCAAACTTTCTGATCGACTCTGCCTTCGATACCGCCTTATTAGCTTCATCTACAGCAGTCTGAATGACCGCAATTAAATCGGGATCATTGACCAAAGTCGCTACCGTTGCCCCAGTCTTATGGTTGGCGGCAATCCAGCCTTTGACCATATCTGGATCGATAGTGATCAACGCTGCGATAAATGGTTGGTTGTCGCCAACGACCATGCATTGGCTAACCAATGGGTGCGCGCGAAGTCGATCCTCAAGTACAGCGGGCGCTACATTCTTTCCACCTGCAGTAACGATTAACTCTTTCTTGCGACCGGTGATGTACAAGAACCCTTGATCATCGAGGCGACCAAGATCGCCTGACTTAAACCAATGGCCATCAAATACCTCTTGATTGGCGGCATCGTTCTGCCAGTAGCCGCGCATCACAATAGGACCGCCGATAAGTACCTCGCCATCATCGGCAATTTTGATTGAGGTACCTGGGATAGGGCGTCCCACTGACCCTACTGAGAGCGCAGAACTTAAATTGAGAGTTGCGCCAGCTGTCGTCTCGGTGAGTCCGTAACCCTCAAGGATGGTGATTCCAGCGCCGCGATAGAAGTGACCGAGTCGAGCGCCTAGGGGAGCGCCGCCAGAGATAGCCGCCTCAACGCGACCACCTAGACCATGGCGAATCTTTGAATAGACGAGGAGATCGAAGAGCTTATGTTTAATGGCTAAGCCGGGCTTAAATTTCTTTGCATCAATATTTTCACTATAGGCAATTGCAACCTCGGCCGCCTTGCGGAAAATCTTTCCTTTACCGGCAGCCTCTGCCTTTGCCTCGGCTCCGTTATAAACCTTTTCGAAGATACGTGGCACTGCGAGAACAAATGTTGGACGGAATGATGCGAGATCGAGCGGTAGGCGACCTGCTGGATCACTGCAATGAGCTAAGTGAAGGCCGGCAGAGATTGCACCGATCTGAACCATACGTCCGAAAACGTGTGCAACGGGCAGGAAGAGAAGGGTTGAGCCACCCTCCTTTAAGAATAGATCGCTTGCGCCTTGCACAACATTTCCACATTCAGCGAGGAAGTTTCCATGTGTGAGTTGAACGCCTTTAGGGCGACCAGTTGTACCTGATGTGTAGATGAGGGTTGCCAGAGTATCTGGCGTAAGAGCTTTGCGACGATTATCAATCTCGCCATCGCTGATGTGCTCGCCCGCTCTCCGCAATACTTCGAGCACATCATCGGTCATGGTCCAGATATGGCGTGTATGAGGTGGAATTACTGGAGCAACTAATTCACGATGTGCTGGAGTCTCAACAATGAGAGCCACTGAACCTGAATCATTGAGAATCCAGTCCACTTGTTCTGGTGATGAAGTCTCGTAGATTGGCACAACAATCGCACCAGCGAACCACGATGCGAAATCAAGAATCGTCCACTCGTATCGAGTCCGAGCCATGATGGCGACGCGATCGCCAATTTGGATTCCAGCAGCGATCAATCCTTTAGCTGCGGCTCGAACATCGCTCTCAACCTCTCGAGCGGTTAAAGGTTGCCAGCCATCTCCGAGCGGACGCGACATCGTGATGCGTTCAGGTTCGAACCATGCGCGTTCTGCAATGAGATTGGTGAGGTTGCCTTCGGTTGCGGCGGGAACGAGAGCTGGGATGGTGATTTCATTCATGGCGCTAACGCTAGCGGTGAGAGGTGGAAAATGGGAAGTGTTGATAGCCTTCTCGCATGTCCGAATCGAGCACCGCAACCGTAATCATCGAAGGCCCTATCGCAGAGGTAGCGGCCCGGCTTATCGACCTAGCCTCCTACCCTGAGTGGCTCTCCTCGATCAAGAAGGTAGAGGTAGCGGAGAGCGATAGCGCTGGACGGGCAACTAAGGCGACTCTCGCTATCGATGCCGGTGTCATGAAGGACCGAGCAACCTTGATCTACGACTACAGCGCTGCTCCCGAGGAGATCTCCTTCTCACTCGACGAGGCTGATTTGATGACCGCCATGGACGGCAAATATTCGTTAAAGGCGCTTGACGCTGATTCGACTCAAGTTACCTATCAACTGGGAGTTGAACTCTCGCTTCCGGTTCCACGCATGATGATTGCAAAGACCGAGAAGACCACTATCGATCTCGCACTTAAAGAGTTGGCGGCACAGTTCGAATAATGAGTTACACAATCGGAATTGATGTCGGTGGCACCAAAGTTCTTGGTGGAGTCGTAGATCAATCAGGAAAGGTACTCACAACTTCTCGGCGGGATACACCTCGTGAAGGTGGTTCAGCTCTTACTAAAATAATCGCCGATGTTGCGCTTGAATTAGCAGCTCAATATTCGGTATCAGCGGTCGGTCTCTCCGCCGCCGGCTTTGTCTCATCTGATAGAAAGACCATGTTGGCAACGCCAAATATCGCAGGATGGAACGGTGTTCAGCTCGATGCCGAACTCACTGCTCTCATCAATTTGCCGGTTGTATTAGAGAATGATGCAAATGCTGCCGCGTGGGGCGAGCGAAGTTTCGGCGCTGGTCGTGGAAAAGAAAATATGTTGATGGTGACCGTTGGCACTGGTGTTGGCGGCGGCATCATCGTTAATGGCCAGTTGCTCCGAGGCGCCTTTGGTATTGCAGCCGAAATCGGCCACCTCCGCGTTATGCCTGAAGGGCATCTCTGTGGTTGCGGCGCACGTGGTTGCTTTGAGCAATATGCATCAGGTAACGCACTCTTGCGCCACGCGCGTGAGGCGATTGCAGCTTCACCTGACTTAGCGAGAAATCTCCTTTCGAGAGGAGATGGAACTATCGATGGCCTAACGGGCAAGGCGATTACCGAGGCTGCTCGGGATGGCGATCACGTGGCACTTGCTGCGTTCAACACTACTGCGCAGTGGTTGGGAGCAGGTATCGCATCTCTTTCAGTAATTCTCGATCCCGAGTGTGTTGTTATCGGCGGGGGAGTCGTCGATGCTGGCGAAATCCTCTTGGCGCCAACTCGTGCCGCGATGGAGCGCTCAATGCCATTTGCGGGGCGCCACCCATACCCAGAGATTATCGCTGCAACTCTTGGCAATGAGGCCGGGTTGGTTGGAGCTGCTGATTTAGCGCGAATATAGTCCCGGGCAATCTCAGCAACTTATTCGCCGGGATAGCGCACTCCGATTTGACTTCTAATTTCGTCCATTAATTCCATCATCTCAACCGATTTTGCATGGGGCATGAGCGGAGATTCAATCTCGCCAGCTCTAACAACTCGGGCGAATTCAGCTGCCTCTTCACGCAGACCATTACCTTGGTAAATCTTCGGGTATTCGGTTATCTCTCCGTCGCGAGTAATGAGTCGGAAAGAGGTCGGTGCATAGAAAGAACCATCAATTTCAATCCGAGCCTTAACACCGGCGATAGTCGCGGTGATGCTTCCGCGAGATGCCATGGTGCATGAGAGTAGAGAGTGAGCCCCATTTGCATACTTGAGGAGAACCGCAGTATTTAAATCTACCTTCTTCTCGGTCAACGTCGCCGCAGCATGGATAGATACAGGTGTGCCAAGGACTAGGTCTGCCAAGGTGAGCGGATAGATACCTAAATCGAGAAGGGCACCACCACCTAGTTCTGGCTCCCATAGTCTCGCCGCGCGCTCATACGGAATATATTGACCATGATCTGCCACTAGATGCGTTATTTCACCAAGCACATCAGTTCTGATTAGCTTCTTTATCGCTTGAATATGCGGAAGGAATCGAGTCCACATCGCCTCCATCAAGGCAATTCGATGTGTGTTCGCATACTCGGTGAGCTCTCTTGCCTCTAAACCATTGATTGTAAATGCCTTTTCGCAGAGAACTGGTTTGCCAGCTCTCATCGCCAACATAGCGTTATCACGGTGCATCGGATGTGGGGTAGCAACGTAAATTGCATCAACATCAGAGCGGACGAGTTCTTCGTAACTTCCATAGGCGATTGCACCTGGAAATTTAGCTGCAAACTCTTGGGCCGAATTCAAGGTTCGAGAACCGACTGCGGAGACGCTATGACCTTCTAGAAGCGCTAGATCTTCTGAGAATGCACGTGCGATTCCGCCTGTTCCTAAAATACCCCAACGAAAATTGCTCATAGCGCGGAACCATCTCCTTCTTGTTCTGACCTCTTCCACCATCGCTTGATGGCGCTGCCTATGTGGCTTACATTGCTATGAATTCCTCGGCGAACTTTTGGAATTTGATATACCTGAGCGATCTCATTCTTCTCACTCTCCGCAATCTGGTCGAGGTCATCGAGGTAAGTACTAGGTGAAGATTGATCGAGATTTAAGCCCGAGACCATCGATTCAAATTCAGCATTGATGAGATCCATCTCATCATCCTCGCGTGGAGCCATAGCGAATACTTACACATTCCTCGTCGTAAAAGCGTTTTTTATCGCGATTATTCGCCGGCAGGGCAGGGTCTGTATTAGATTATCGCCATGAACAACCTGCCTTACGGCACCCTTCGAGCTTTCCTCACGCCTTTCTTGATGATTCTCTTTCGTCCAAAGGTAAAGGGTCTTCGTAACGTTCCAGCATCTGGGCCGGTGATTATCGCAAGTAACCACTTGTCATTTAGCGATTCAATTTTCATGCCGTTAGTCGTACCGCGCAAGGTGACCTTCTTGGCAAAGAGTGAGTACTTCACCAGCCCTGGCCCCAAAGGTTTATTGAAGAAACTTACCTTTGTCGCCCTCGGTCAAGTGCCGGTAGATAGATCTGGTGGTCGTCGTAGCGAAGCAGCTCTCATCACAGGTTTGCAGGTATTGGCAGATGGAAATTGTTTGGGAATCTATCCTGAAGGAACACGTTCTCCTGATGGGCGACTCTATAAGGCGCGCACCGGAATCGCGCGGCTGGCAATTGAATCTGGTGCGCCAGTCATTCCAGTTGCGATGTTTAATACCGACAAGATTCAACCTACTGGCAAGGTTATTCCGAAGGTCAAGCGCGTTGGTATGACCTTTGGCGAACCTATGTTCTTTGAAGGAGATTCAAGTAACGCTCTCTACTTACGTGAATGTGCCGATGCGATCATGAAGCGGATTCAACAAATGTCGGGGCAGGAGTACGTGGATACGTACGCGGTTAAAGGTGCAAAAGTCTCTCGCGAAGAAGAAGAGAACTAGCCTAAGAGATTGGTTCGCTCGATAAAGTAGTTACAGGCATGGCATTGGCTCCCGGCATCGGGCATCTCCCCATCAATGACGGAGATGAAGTCTTCGAGAAGTAACGCCAAGCGATTGGGATCGCGCTCGACCGGCACATAGACCTGATTCACGCCAAAGCCCATCTCATTGCTAACAAACTCATTGGGGCGAGTCTGCGCAACTCCCGCTAACTTCCAAATTAGTAGGCCCATCGTCTTCACTGGGAAGGAGCGGCCACTAAGGGGATTTTCGAGAGTGTATGCGTATGCCTCTAATTGCGGAGCGTAGAAATCACCGCTATCGCGCTCTGAATCCGAGACTTTGCAATCGATAATTCCAACGCTGCCGTCTTCATAATGGCCGAGGAGATCGTAGATGCCGCGTAACTTCCACTGGGTTTCAAGGCCATTGATGACGATGTTCTTACTCTTTACCCATTGGCCCCACTGCTTTACCGATCCAGCAGGAAGTGTAGGGTGGAGAGATTGCATAGGCGCACGACGGAAGTGCTCTTCTTGAAATCCAGAGAGGCTCTTAACCAGCGGAAAATCCTTCTTGAGTTCAAATGAGAACCAGTACTTAATCCAAATACAGCGGCGGCAGGTCGAGAAACCGAAGGTGAGATCTGATGGCGCGATGTATTCACGAGCTGGTCTCTCTGGTCTTTTCATCTGGCAATTCTCTCGCTAGCGGCCAAGAAGTGCGGAGTACAACACGGTTACACCTAAAACGATCATGATTGCGCCACCAAAGGCGCGCAGCCGCTCTAACCTTGAGTTACTGGAAGCCAGCCAATTTCGAGCAGTGCCAGCGAGCAAACCCCAGGAGCCATCTGAGATAAATGCCAGCACGCAGAAGGTCAGGCCAAGCAATAGGAGTTGTTGTGTGACTTTCTCGCTCTCAATATCTACAAATTGAGGGAGAACAGCGGCGAAGAAAACGATTGCCTTCGGGTTGAGCACGCCAACCCAGAAACCATCTCGAATTGATGAAAGGGGAGTAGGTCCAATTGGACCTTGGTTGGTCATGTCGGTTGCATGTACCGCACGTTTTCTTATCGCATCGATTCCGAGATAAATGAGGTAGAGGCCACCACCCCATTGGACTGCGATATATGCGATTTCATATCGCTCAAGTATCGGTCCGATGCCTAGCGCTACCAGGGTTGAGAGGACGAATGAACCAGAGACATTTCCAAGTACTGAGAGGACTGCGGTAGCTCGCCCCCAAGCAATAGCTCGGGCAATAATAAAGAGAACGCTAGGCCCTGGCGCAAGGATGATAATCATTGCTGCGATCAGGTATTCCGGATATCGTGCTGGAATCACCTGCAGAGCCTAGCGTTCTTTCTCGATATTACTTACTTACCTGCTTACTTACCTGCTTACTTACGGAGTTTCGATACTGCGGAGAGAATCTGATATCCAAGAACTGCAACGAGCGTTGCATTCACGATACCGGTGAAGGTGTATTGACCCTTCGTCCATGAGATATCTGCGATACCGATGATGATCGCCGACGCGGCAATAAGCAGGTTATTGGAATCAGAGAAATCAACCTTTGACTCAATCCAGATTCTTGCACCAAGGATTCCGATCATTCCGAAGAGCGCAACGGCGACGCCGCCAAGTGCGCCTACCGGAGTAGCGCTCAGAACCGCACCGAATTTTGGTGAGAGGCCAAGGAGAATTGCGCCAACGCCCGCGACCCAATAAGCAGCAGTTGAATAGACGCGAGTTGCCGCCATGACACCGATGTTCTCTGCATATGTTGTGGTTCCTGAACCACCACCGACGCCGGCGAGAGTCGTAGCGACACCATCGGCAAAGAGAGCGCTTCCCATCTGGTCATCGAGATCCTTGCCAGTCATTGCGGCAACCGCCTTAACGTGACCGACATTCTCAGCGATAAGTACCAAGACCACTGGAAGGAAGAGAATCATGATATTGGTCTGGAAAGTTGGCGCAGTAAATGTTGGCGCTGCAAACCAAGCAGCTGACTTAATTCCCGATGTGTCAACGTTGCCTTGGATGAGAGCAACTACGTAGCCAATCACGATACCGGCGAAGATACTGATACGACCAAGGAAACCCTTTGATAGCGCGCTAATCAACGCGATAGATGAGAGGGTAATAATTGCAAGTAGGGGATCTTGTACGAAGTTGCCCTTCGCTGCGCCGGCCAAGTTGAAACCGATAACAATAACAATGGTGCCGGTAACTACTGGTGGCAAGATTGCATTGATCCAATTAATGCCGGCAGCCTTTACCGCCAAACCAACTAGCGCAAGAACGACGCCGGTAAAGACGATTCCGCCGAGGGCTCCAGCCATTCCCGCAGATTTATCTGCCATCGCAGCTCCGATTGGGCCGAGGAAGGCGAATGAAGAGCCGAGGTAACTTGGAACGCGATTTCCGGTGATCAGCAGGAAGAGGATGGTGCCGATACCTGAGAAGAAGAGAGTGGTGGTTGGTGGAAAGCCGGTGATGATTGGCACGAGAAAGGTGGCGCCAAACATAGCCGCAATATGCTGGAGGCCTACGCCTACTGTTCGTGGCCAGGTTAGGCGTTCGTCGGTCGAGACGACCGCGCCCGCCGCGATCGACTTTCCATCGCCATGGAGCTTCCAAGTTAATGACATGAGAGAACCTTCCTTATAGATATCTAGCGGCCTCCTACGAGGCTCTATGAGGGGAAGACTGTGTAAGGCTAGGCTCGAGTGGCGTGGAGCACAGAGCAGGCGCGCCGTGTCGCCTTTGCGCTTTTTAACTATTTCGAGTTAAATATCTTCCAGATATATCGATTCGATATATTTCCCGTAATACCAATTACCATCAGAGAGTTGAGCCTGCGATGCGATCACGCGTGGAATCCCTGGAGTTTGCCCTCCTTGGCCTCCTAGCCCAAGGTCCGCTCCATGGTTACGAGCTGCGCAAGCGAATGGTGACCATCTTCGGCCCATTTAAGGCGATCTCGTTCTCAGTTCTCTATCCGCAACTTCGTCGGATGCTTCTAGCTGGATTAATTCAGGAAGAGGCGGTCGACCGGGGGAGCAAGCGCCCAAGGATTGTCTATGCCATCACCGAGCAGGGAATGGCACGTTTCGAGGCGCTCACCGAGACCGTTAGCGCTGATGCTTGGGAGGATGAAGGGTTCGAGATTCGTTTCGCATTCTTTAGTCCGACGCCAAGTAAGAGCCGGGTTCGGATACTTGAGGGACGGCTACGTCGGCTTCAAGAGAAGGCGGAGATTCTTCGCGATGAAGTTGAGAAATCTCCCATTGGAATCGATAAGTACCTTCAAGAGTGGCGCCGCCATTCGCTTGACTCTGCAGATCGCGAAATCGCGTGGCTGCAGGAAATGATCACGACCGAGAGGAAATCTAAGTGAAGATAACAACAGGAGCTGGCGATATTCGTGTTGCCATCGTCGGCGTAGGTAACTGCGCAAACTCACTCGTTCAGGGTGTTACCTATTACAAGGATGCTGCAGTAGATCAGGAGATTCCTGGCCTTATGCATGCAGTTGTCGGTGGATACCACATCAGCAACGTTAAGTTTGTTGCCGCATTTGATGTCGATTCAAAGAAGGTCGGTTTAGACCTTGCCGATGCAATCTGGGCATCTGAGAACAACACAATTAAATTCTCTGAGGTCGCAAAGACAGGTGTTGAGGTACAGCGCGGTAAGACGCTTGATGGCCTTGGTCGTTATTACAAGGAGACCATCACTGAGTCATCAGCTGCTGAGGTAGATGTCGTTGCTGTCCTTAAGGAAGAGAAGGTAGATGTACTTATCTGCTACCTCCCAGTGGGATCTGAAGAGGCGGCGAAGTTCTATGCTGAGTGTGCGATCGCCGCAGGTTGTGCATTTGTCAATGCGCTTCCAGTCTTTATCGCCTCAGACCCAGTATGGGCGAAGAAGTTTGAAGATGCAGGTCTGCCAATTGTTGGCGATGACATCAAGTCGCAGGTGGGTGCAACAATCACACACCGCATCATGGCTAAGTTATTCCAGGATCGCGGCGTTCACCTCGACCGTACCTACCAGCTCAATGTTGGTGGAAATATGGACTTTAAGAACATGCTTGAGCGCGATCGCCTTGAGTCAAAGAAGATCTCAAAGACAAACTCGGTGACATCTCAGCTTGATCACGATATGGGCGCAAAGAACGTTCACATCGGACCTTCTGACTACATTCCATGGCTCGATGATCGTAAGTGGGCATATGTTCGCCTCGAAGGACGCGCATTCGGCGACGTTCCATTGAACCTCGAATACAAGCTCGAGGTATGGGATTCACCAAACTCAGCTGGTGTGATTATCGATGCGCTCCGTTGCGCAAAGATTGGTCTCGACCGCAAGATCGGTGGCGCCTTGTTGTCACCATCTTCATACTTTATGAAGACCCCACCAGTTCAATACACAGATGAGCAGGCACATAACAAGACCGAGGACTTCATCTCAGGAAAGCTTGATCGCTAAGTAAAGAGATTAAAAACCCCTCCTGAGCCAAACGGCCCAGGAGGGGTTTTTTCTTCCCCACGGAGAGAGGGGAGATTGGATTGGTTGCTAGATCGTTGCATCCTCAGATGTCCGTCGAAGATGAATTACACCTGCGATGGTAAGAATTAACATGAGCAGACCTCCGACGAGGGCTGCGATAGCCCCATACCCGGCGATTACGCCGAGAGTTCCAAATGCGTAGGCCTCAAGGAGCATTCCGCGCAAGGTATTTCCCATAAAGAGAGTCTGGCGAAGCTCAGCGAGTTTCTCGATCTGTGCGACATCAGTGGATCCACCTCGCACTAACCCCATATACATTCCTGAAACCTCTGAGTAAGTCGCCTCTTTACCTATCGCACCTTGAGCGGCTGCCTTCATATGTTCCCAAATATAGAGATCAGAATAATCGCGTGCCATCTCGCCAGTTGTGACTTTCTGCTCGGCCCACTTCTCTAGTTGCGCACGTGTTGCCTCTGGCATCGCATCTGCTGCCGGGAAGGAGATGTTCTGGTTCTCTAACTGGCTCTTAACTGAATCATTGGCGAAAGAGGCTCCCCAGTTGAGAAGTGCAGCTGAAATAAGTAGGAAGAGCGTTAGCGCTCCGCCGATAGATGTGACAATCTTGTCAAAAGTTTTCCGTTTCATAACTTCTCTCCTCTTTCGAATTAATGAGCAATCTCATTTCTGAGTGCTAGTTTCATTAAATACCGTGAAAGATGGGAGAAGATATTAAATTACGGGTGGTAGCCCCCATGCACATGTGAGGCTTGGCATAGTGTGCAAGTTAGTGAATCTCTCGATTGCAAATCGCCTGACCTTGACCATTTATCTCAAAGTGAGCGCAAGGGACGCCTAGTCGATCGAATGCCGAATCACCAAAGTGAGTTCTAAAGGCGAGAGCAAGTAAGACGCGAGTATTTGTATCGCCGTCAGAGAGAATATTGAGCGCCTTAGCAGCCCGTGAGATTGTGTTCTCGACCGCCTTCTCGGTGTGATTTGTCTCTCTGGCGATAGCGGCATTGGATTTGCCTTCACAGAGGAGAGTGAGGACTAAGTGCTCAAATGGAGTCAGTTCTCTATTGGTAATAGTTATATCTTGCGCCATCAACGAGCCTCCTAGAGTCGATAGACCTATTCTCCTCCTTCCCAAGTCCAAAATGTACTCATACACTCTCGCCATGACTCAAATCACCTCCGAGGTAGTCGATCAAGTCCTAGTTATCCGATTTAACCGACCTGAGAAGATGAATGCCATCACTCGCGATATGTACGCCGAATTGGCCCGCCTGCTCAACGATGCAAATGGTGATTTCGGGATTCGATGTGCTCTCATAACTGCTGAGGGGGATAACTTCACCTCCGGCAACGACATTATGGATTTTATGAGCAACCCGCCAACCTCGGAAGATTCAACGGTCGCCGCTTTCCTTGGATCACTTTTAAACTTCACAAAGCCGCTCCTCGCCGCAGTCGATGGTTATGCCGTCGGTGTCGGCACAACGATGTTGCTCCATTGCGATGTCGTAATTGCATCCAAGAGCGCGAAGTTCTCTATGCCATTTACCTCGCTCGGTTTGGTACCAGAGGCTGGATCTTCGATGCTCTTTCCGGCGTTGGTTGGTCATCAGCGGGCGGCGAAGATTTTTCTCACCGGCGAAGAGTTCTCACCTGAGTATGCTCGCGAAATTGGTCTAGTAGCCGAAGTCGTAGATGATGCCTTCGCTCAAGCGCTCACAGTGGCGAAGCAGATTGCAGCTCAGCCACCGCAGGCAGTCCTCAACACCAAGGCTCTCATGAAGGCAAGCAAGCATGATGCCGTTGCCGCTGTGATGAAGGCTGAGTTCCAGATCTTCTCGCTCGCCCTCCAGTCGGAAGAGTTTGCCGATGCGGTAATGAAGAAGATGTCCGAGAAGAAAGGGAAGTAGATGTCACTCCAAGGAAAGCGAATCTTTATCACCGGCGGCTCACGCGGAATTGGTTTAGCTATTGCGCTACGTGCAGCAAAAGATGGGGCATCAATAGCAATTGCGGCCAAGACAGCTGACCCAAATCCGAAGCTACCCGGAACTATCTTTTCCGCAGCGGAGGAGATTCGCGCTGCCGGGGGAGTAGCGCTGCCTATTCAATGTGACATCCGCGATGAGAATCAGATCGAGGCAGCAATTCGACAAGCAGCGCAAGAGTTTGGGGGTATCGATATCCTGATCAATAACGCCAGCGCAATTAACCTCACTCGCACAGAAGCTACTCCTGCTAAGCGCTTTGATTTAATGTTCGATGTTAATGTTCGAGGCACCTTCCTTACCTCGCAGGCGGCGATTCCACATCTACGCGATTCCGCGAAGGCGGGTAGAAATCCACACATACTCAACTTGGCGCCACCACTATCTATGAAGGCAAAATGGTTTAAGAATCACACGGCATATACGATGGCAAAATACGGAATGTCGATGTGCGTATTGGGGATGTCTGAGGAGTTTAGGCGTGATGGGATCGCAGTCAATGCGCTCTGGCCCCGAACAGCTATCGATACTGCAGCTCTGGCGATGATTCCGGGTGTTGATACCGCTGCTTGTCGCACGCCAGAAATTCTCGCCGATGCCGCGTACATCATTCTCAATCGACCAGCCAATGAGGCGACAGGAAATTTCTACGTCGACGATGAGGTTTTGGCGAGCGAGGGAGTTACAGATTTAGATAAGTACGCTGTAGTACCTGGAACAAAAGACTTCTTACTTGATTTCTTTCTCGACTAGAGTCGTCCAGCCTCTTTCAGAGCGGCAAGGAATCCCTGCAGCTCCTGAGTTCTCGGCGTATTAAAGATTTCAGTAGGCGTACCCGCTTCGCAGATTGTTCCGTCCGCTAAGAAGACAACTCGATCTGCAATCTGCTTGGCAAATCCCATTTCATGGGTGGAGATAATCATCGTGATTCCATCTGCCTTTAACTCAGAGATCAGTGAGAGAACCTCGGCGATAAGAACTGGGTCGAGCGCGCTGGTTACTTCATCTAAGAGAAGAATCTTTGGACCGGTAGCGATAGCGCGGATAATTGCAACACGCTGCTGCTGACCACCGCTTAAGAGATTGGGAAAAGATTGCGCTTTCTCGGCTAGACCAAATCTTTCGAGTAATGCAATGGCATGGTGCTCAGCATCTTCACGATTCTTTCCCTGCACGAGACGAGGTGCGAGAGTGATGTTATCGAGCACGTTGAGGTGCGGAAATAGATTAAAGGCTTGAAATACCGAACCGATCTGACCACGAACCGCATCGGCTGCAGTGCCATAAAGGCTGATGTCCTGACCGTCGAGAAGGATTTGACCATCACTGAGTTCCTCCAAGAGGTTGATGCATCTCATTAAGGTGCTCTTTCCACTGCCGCTAGCGCCGATGATTACAGTGGCAGAGCCGGCAGGAAAATCTAGTGAGATGTCATCAAGGACCAAGTGCTCGCCAAAGGATTTCCGTAAGTTATTTAATTGCAAGACATTACTCATCAGAATTGACCCTGAGCTCTCTGGGCGCGATCCTGGCGACGTATCAGCCAATCCGTATAACGGGTTAAAGGTATGGTGAGAAGTACGAATAGCGCGCCAGCAACAACATACGGTGTGAAGTTAAATGATTGAGCGGTTTCAATACCGGCCGCCCGGATTGCATCAACGGCTCCTAAAACTGAGATCAACCCGGAATCCTTCTGAAGTGAGACCAGGTCATTCAGCAACGGGGGAGTTACATTACGGAATGCCTGCGGCAAGACAACATGTTGCAAGGTCTGTGGTTGCGAAAGTCCGAGCGCGCGAGCAGCTTGGCGTTGAGTCGGATTCACACCCTCGATACCTGCGCGGATAACTTCGGCGACATAGGCCGAATAGGTGAGGATCAAACCGACAGTACCGAGAAAGACCGCCGAATTTGGGATATAGGAGAGGCGTAATCCAGGAAGGCCAAGACCGACGAGGAACAAGACGAGAAGCAGCGGCATGCCGCGGAAGATGTCGGTATAGATTGTCGCCAAAAGGCGAAGTGGATATAGAACTGGTGCGGTGGTTGTTCGAGCGATTGCAATTGATAATCCGAATACAAGGACGAAGAACTCGGCTATCAGGAGAACTCTCAAATTAAGGAGAATTCCGTCGAGAATTCTCGGGAATGATTTCTGAGCGTAATGCCAGTTAAAGAATGAATTACGCACCGCCTCAGCACCTTGAGCGTTGGCAACAATCGCTATCAAGATTGCGCCAACTACCAATGTCGAGAGAAGTGCTATCGCAGTAGAACGACGAGCGGCCCGACGCTTCGCAGCCTCGCGTTGCAACTGCAACGCAGAAGGTGTGTAAGTCATCGAGCCGCTCGCCTCTACGGGTAACTAATTACTTCAATACGGGCGCGTCGACACCACTAGCAAGCCACTTATCTTCAAGCGCTGCGAGGGTTCCATTTTCACGGAGCTTATCAACGGCCTTTGAGATATCAGCGGTGAGCCAGCTACCCTTTGAGAGAACGAGACCAAACTGCTCGCCGCCAGCTTGTGCTGGGAACTGACCGACAATCTTTCCATTCTCGAGATCAACAGCTGTGATGTAGAAGGCGGTTGGTAGATCCACAATCAAGCCATCAATCTGACCATTGGCAAGAGCCTGCTTTGCGACATCGTTGGTATCAAAGACCGCTGCCTCTTGAGTTGGCTTAATAACATCGGTGATAGTTGCATACGATGTAGTTCCAACTTGGGCACCGAGCTTAGCGCCCTGCAAATCTGCAATTGACGTTGCATTCTCGATCTTTGATCCCGCAACGGTGATAACTGCCTGTGTTACATCGTAGTAACCGGTTGAGAAATCGATCACCTCTGCACGTTCAGGAGTGATTGAGAATTGATTGATATCGAAGTCAAAGTTGCGGCAACCTGGTGCGACGACATTACCGAATGGAACGCGTACCCATTCGACCTTATCCTTTGAGTAGCCAAGTTCTTCAGCTACGGCATATGCGACTGCTGCCTCATACCCCTTGCCATTTGCTGGATCATTGTTATCGAACCATGGGCCATAGGCAGGCTCATCGGTTGCAATAGTGAGAACGCCTTCCTTTACCTGTGGGCAGGCAGCAGCTTCTTCTGAACCACATGAGGTCAGTGTGAGCGCAATGAGCGCTGCAACTGCGGTAGCGGAGAGCGATTTCTTTGAGATAGACATGTATTAACCTTTCGAACGCGCTTGCTATGACGATCTGTCATAACCTGGTCTTCACTCGGAGGCACCCCGCCACGGAAGGAGGGTTGCCGATCAAATTGCCGGTGCATTATTTGATACTCGGGACCGGGTAGAACCCTACCAATCGCGCTCAAAGGTTAGAAATCGCCTACGATGCGCAGATGCAATTAGAGCTCAATGGAACCAATGTAATCGACGAGAGCGAGCGGGCAGGCTCGCCATCGAGCCTCTTCTGGCCCTGGTGTGGCGCAAACGTCTCCCTGCTCGCCCTCTCATACGGGGCCTTCTTCCTAGGTTTTGGAATCTCATTTCGCCAGGCGACCCTCGCTGCGATTGTGGGAACCATCCTCTCCTTCTTGCTCGTCGGCGTCAGCTCGCTCGCGGGTAAGCGCTCCAACGCACCGACCATGGTCCTTTCGCGCGCAGCCTTCGGGGTCAAGGGAAATATCGTGCCTGGCTTCCTCTCCTACCTCATCTTGGTTGGTTGGGAGACGGTCTTGGTCTCGCTGGCAACTCTTGCAACCGGAACGGTCTTCCAACGAGTCGGCCATCTTGATCGCAATCTAGCGATGCTTATTGGATTCCTCATCGCTATCTCACTTACCGTCTTCGGAGGCGTTCTGGGCCATAGCGTCATCATGAAATTACAGAAATGGCTGACTCTCATCACCGTTGCCGCAACTCTCGTCTATATCGCTTTCACAATTGATGAGGTGCAGTGGCGCGCGCTTACCAATATCCCCGATGGCGCTATATCTGGTTTCATCGGAGCTGTTATCTTCGGCGCAACCGGTATCGGGCTCGGTTGGGTTAATTCTGCTGCAGATTACTCCCGCTATTTGCCGCGAAACGCAAAGAGCGGCGCAGTAGTGTTCTGGACTGTATTTGGGGCATCGATTGTTCCGATTATCATGGTCATTTATGGCGCGGCACTCTCTGGAAGCAGTGAAGATCTCTTTGGCGCCGTAGCAAGCGATCCGATTGGTGCGCTCACAACTCTATTACCTACCTGGTTTCTAATTCCATTCGCGCTCATCGCAATATTTGGTCTAGTCGGAGGTGCGATCTTAGATCTCTACTCATCCGGATTAACGCTAATTTCAATCGGGGTTCCACTGCCACGATATGTGGCTGCAGCGATTGATGCGCTGGTGATGGTCCTAGGAACTATTTATCTGGTCTGGATCGCCGATGACTTCTTCTACCCATTCCAAGGATTCCTCATAACTATCGGCGTTCCAGTAGCTACCTGGTCAGCCATTTTTGTTACCGACGTCTTACTCCGAAAGCGCGACTACTATGAGCGTGATCTCTATCGATCCGAAGGGCGTTATCGTGCTTGGAATGGAAGATCTCTCTTTGTAATGGCGATAGGCGCAGTCATCGGGTGGGGATTTGTTACCAATCCTTTTGCATCGTGGCTGCAATGGCAGGGTTACTTCCTTGGAGTATTCGGTGGTAAGGAAGGGCAGTGGGCGGGAGCAAACCTTGGGGTGCTCTTCGCTCTCATTGTCGGATTCGTTGGCTACTTCACTCTCTGTCGGAGAGAGATCGCGCGCCAAGAGCTCGATAGCTAGAGGCGGGCTAGCCCTCGCTTAGCTTCACGCACTGCAACTGAGCCTAGTTCGGGATGGTGATCGAGAAACTCACGAACCGCTCGTGGATTGATTGGCGCTAAATCACGAAGCGCCCAGCCGATGGCTTTCACGATAAAGAACTCCTTTGAGTTCGCGTGGTCATGGCAGTAGCGCAAAAGTAGATTGATATCTGTCTCAAATTTACGTCCGCGCTGATGTTGGATAGCCGCCCGATTAAGCCAGATATTCGATGACGAGTTCCAACTATCCATCAACTCTTCGCAGCCATACTTATCGGTCAGCGGTGATATTGCAACGCTTCCTAATCCATCGACGGTATCCCACCAGGATTTACTGACCACCAGGAACTCCACATGATCGGCTAAGAAGTCTTGGTCTGCAGACTTGATATGGATATCTATCAGATCATTCGCGCAGTACTGAAACTCTCGCTCCTCTAACTTCCATAGCGCCCGCGCAGTCCGACCTAATTCCTGTGAAGTGGGAGTTGGCATAGTTTTTGCCAAGGCCTTAACTGTGGAACGACGCTCCGGGGTAGCGACTCCGATAAATGGCGCGATCTCTTTCATATACATCTGAGCGCCGACAGCACGCTTACGATTTGCTAGCGCGAAGAGTTTGGGGGAGAGCTCGCCGATAAACTCAGTAGCAAAACTCACATGGATACGATATCGAAAATAGTGAAGCCCCACCGAAATATCGGCGGGGCTTCACTGTCGTTCTAGATGTCTTAGATGTCGTAGTAGAGCTCGAACTCTGCTGGGTGCGGACGAAGTCGAACGTAATCAACTTCGTTGGTGCGCTTCCAAGCAATCCAAGTCTCAATGAGGTCCTCTGTGAAGACCCCACCCTTGGTAAGGAATTCATGATCCTTCTCAAGTGAGTTGAGAACTGCATCGAGTGAGCCTGGAACCTGAGGGATTGCTGCCGCCTCTTCGCCCTCGAGCTCGTAGAGATCCTTATCTACTGGAGCAGGTGGCTCGATCTTATTCAAGATGCCATCGATACCGGCCATGAGCATCGCTGCAAATGCGAGGTATGGGTTCGATGATGGGTCTGGGCAACGGAATTCAACGCGCTTAGCCTTAGGTGATGATCCGGTAATTGGGATACGGATACATGCTGACCGGTTACGTGCTGAATAAACAAGATTAACTGGAGCCTCATACCCTGGAACCAAGCGGCGGTATGAATTAACAGTTGGGTTGGTAAAGGCGAGAAGCGATGGGGCGTGCTTCAAGAGTCCGCCGATATACCAACGAGCCATATCGGAGAGGTCACCGTATGTACCTGCTTCGAAGAAGAGTGGCTTGCCATCCTTCCAGAGCGATTGGTGAACGTGCATACCTGAACCGTTATCACCGAAGAGTGGCTTTGGCATAAAGGTGGCAGTCTTACCGCCCTCCCATGCAACGTTACGGATAATGTACTTAAATTTCATCAACTCATCGCCTGCGGTGAGGATATCGGTGAACTTATAGTTGATCTCCATCTGACCGGCGGTACCAACTTCGTGGTGGGAGCGCTCTACCTGAAGTCCGGCGCGTCCGAGCTCCATCACCATCTCGTCGCGAAGGTCTGCGAATTGATCGGTTGGTGAAACAGGGAAATAGCCGCCCTTGATACGTGTGCGATAGCCACGGTTCGGAGTTCCATCTGGATCAGCAACGATGCCGGTATTCCAAGCGCCTTCATATGAATCGATATGGTGGTAAGCCTCATTGATGCCAGTCTTAAAGCGAATCGCATCGAAGACATAGAACTCGGCCTCAGGAGCGAAGAATGCCTGATCTGCGATTCCAGTTGACTTCAAATAATCAACAGCCTTCTTTACAACGCCACGTGGATCGCGTGAGTAAGGAGTGTCATCGCTTGGATTGTGCACTGAGAAGATGATTACGAGCGTCTTCTCGAGACGGAATGGATCGATGTAGGCAGAGGATGGAACTGGAAGAAGCTTCATATCTGACTCGTGGATTGACTGGAAGCCACGGATAGAGGAACCATCGAACATTAAACCATCGGTGAAAACAGCCTCATCAAATGATTCGACCGGAACATTGAAGTGGTGCTGAATACCAGGAAGGTCGGTAAAGCGGACATCGATTAACTTGACGTCTTCCTTCTTAATGTAGGCGAAGATTTCGCTTGAATTCTTAAACATATATTTGACTCCCAATAAGTCGAAAGGTCTCGACTTTGAGCCTTTCTATGGGGCAGAGCCTATGTCTAGATGGGTTACAACTGCTATTTCCCGTGTTACGTCCATGTAACAAATCGCCCTCTGGCACCGCTCTCGGTAGGCTTTCCGCCATGTACCCACGTATTAGCCAGGGGCGACGCGCGCTAGGTCTGACCATCGACTGGCTCGCCGCCTATGCAGTAACGCTCGGCTTCTTTAGCGAGGGTTCAACCCTCCTTGAGCGTAGCCGCGGAGTAGGCGGCACGGTGCTAATTGTCCTTGTGGTGGAGTACTTCATCTTGGTCTGGCTCACCGGCTCATCATTTGGCCATCGCTTTGTGGGCTTGCGTGTCATCCGCTTTAGCGATGGTCAAGCCGCCAGCCCATGGCAGGTCGCTATTAGAACTCTATTGATGGTGGCAATCGTTACAGCAATCACCTTTGATGAGAATGGTCGCGGTGTGAATGAGCGGTTATCGAATACCGTGCTTGTTAAACGTTAATCCTTAAACATTAATCCTTAAACGTTAAGAATCAAGCTTTACAAATAAGAGCAAAGGCCCGCGTTAGCGAATCTTTACGCCCTTGGGCATCGGTCCTTTAGGGATAGGAAGCGACATACCGCCGACCGCCTTCAACCGCATACGAAGCTCACGCATCTGATGTGCCGTCAGTTTCTTAGGCAACTTCTGAACATGCTTCTGTAACTTCTTCAGCGGTACTTGTCCCTCACCATCGCCGACGATGATCTCGGTGATAGGTGCGCCCGGTGCATATCGCTCAGACTTCTTGCGCTCATCCTGGAGCATCTGGCGAACTGCTGCGCCACCTTCTCCGGTGAGAACGATGCCACCACGACCGACGCTTCGATGGACCATATCCTGGTTGCGGTTTACGGCAACAGCTGGAGTAGTTGTCCAACCTTTACGAATCGCCATCAAGACAGATGCGCCAGCTCCAATTTGACCTTCGATTGAGGCATATGCGGCAGATCCTGCGATACGAGTAAATATTGCAAGCGAGAGAATTAGCGCCAGTGGAGTTCCGACAAATCCAGCATAGACGGGATGGTCGAAGGCGAAACCGATTCCAATTGCTGTTGCCAGCGTCGCGACCGAGACTCCAGCGAGCAAGAGACCAATCCAAGGTTTAACGGTCTTGGTGATCTTGTATGCATCGCGAATCTCTTTAAATCGCGGGGACTTTACCTTTGCCTCTTTATTCTTAGCCATAGCCGTTAGTTTAGGGGAGCGGGTGCGGTACCACCAAGACGGAGCGGTGCCCAGCGCTGACCAAGATGTGAATCTGGGTATCTCTCCTGCATTTCGTGGAGCATGCTCACCATAATGGAGCGAAGTTGCGCCTCACCCACCTCAATATCTTGCTCTTTGTCGAAGAAGAGCGGCTCACCAAAGGTGACCGAGATAGGAACGCCGCGTTGGGCGAAGTTGCGCTTCACCTTCTTCGTCCATAGTCGCTGAGAGCCCCAGATAATCGTCGGAATGACTGGAACTCCTGCGCCCTGTGCCAATCGCACAACCCCGGTTTTCAACTCTTTGATCTCAAATGAGACCGAGATAGTTCCCTCTGGAAAGATTCCTATGATTTCTCCATCGCGCAAGGCGCGTAACGCTGCAACAAATGAGGCGGAGCCATTAGCTCTATCTACGCTGATGTGGTGCATGCCGCGCATTAAGGGTCCAGCGAATTTATTATCGAAAATCTCACGCTTTGCCATAAATCTTATATACCGCTTCATTGGTAGCGCGGCAGTCCCGGCGAGAGCGAAATCTAGGTAACTAATGTGATTGATCGCCAAAATTGCACCGCCATGGTTTCGGTCTGGCAGGTGTTCAACGCCCCTAAAATCCAACTTAAGGCCAAGTACCTTCCAGAGCCCGGTAACCGCTCTGATAACTGGTGGATAGACCAGATCAGCCACGGGCGCGCTTCTCTTCCGCCTGCTTGTAAAGTCGTCCAGCTCGATATGACGAGCGGACCAATGGGCCGCTCATGACACCACTGAAACCGATATCTTCGGCGCGCTTGGCTAAATCAACGAACTCTTCTGGTTTGACCCAACGCTCTACCGGATGATGCTTATTTGTTGGTCGCAGATACTGGGTAATAGTGATGAGATCACAACCTGCGTTATGGAGATCTTCCAACGCTTGGTGGACTTCGCTGATCTCTTCGCCCATACCGAGAATAAGATTTGATTTAGTGATCAATCCGAATTCGCGAGCTTGGGTAATGACATTGAGCGAACGCTCGTATGAGAATGCTGGGCGAATCCGCTTAAAGATGCGAGGCACGGTCTCTAGATTGTGGGCAAATACCTCTGGTCGCGAGTCAAAAACTTGGTTGAGCAGTTCAGGTTTTCCGCTGAAGTCTGGCGCGAGCATCTCAACACCGGTACCTGGATTGAGCTCATGTACTTTGCGAATAGTCTCTGCGTAAAGCCATGCTCCTTCATCTTCGAGATCATCTCGAGTAACACCGGTGATGGTCGCATATTTCAATCCCATTGATTGCACAGACTCAGCAACGCGACGAGGTTCATCTCGATCTAACTCTTCGGGCTTGCCGGTATCGATATTGCAGAAGTCGCAGCGACGAGTGCAACGATCTCCGCCAATCAAGAAGGTTGCTTCTTTATCTTCCCAGCACTCAAAGATATTTGGACAAGCCGCCTCTTGGCATACCGTGTGGAGAGATTCGGTCTTTACCAAGGTGCGCAGCCGAGTGTATTCCGGCCCCATATTTGCTCGAGTCTTAATCCACTCTGGCTTGCGCTCGATAGGAGTCTCGGCATTGCGAGCTTCAATTCGTAGTAATTTGCGGCCATCTGGTGCGATTGTCATGCGCTCACCTTTGCTAGTGCAGTTCCCATATGTACTTCAACAAGCGGTAAAACTTCATCGATATCAACGTCACGGGCGAGTTCGCGGGCGAGCGAGGTAACCGCCGCATCCGAGATTCCACAAGGGACAATCGAATCAAATGCCGCGAGATCCGGTGAAACATTGAGAGCGAAGCCATGCATCGAAGTTCCGGAGGCGACCCGAATTCCGATTGCGGCAATTTTACGTTCGCCTGAACTATCGACAATCCACACTCCAGAGCGACCTGCTACCCGCACACCATTTACTCCCATCGCGCCACAGACTGCGATAAGACCTGCTTCAATCTCGCGGACAAAACCCACAAGCTCATGAGGGTTCTTTAGCTTAACTATTGGATAGCCAACAAGCTGACCTGGACCGTGCCAGGTGATTTTTCCACCGCGATCAACGTCGAAGACCGGCGTATCACCGACGGGGCGTTCATGGGGGAGAGTTCGCTTGCCAGCGGTATAGACCGAAGGATGCTCGAGCAAGAGCATCGTGTTTGATCTAAGCCCCGAAGCTACCTCTGAATGAATCTGACGCTGAATCGCGAGAGCTTCTTGATACTCAACCAGACCGCTATGGGTGATAGCGATTGCGGCGGAGTCGGTAACTGGCACCAGCCAAGCCTAAAGGTAGACTCGCCCCCATGCTAATCAAGAATAAGAAGCCAATTGCCGTATCTGTCCTAGTAGTTATCGCCTGGTTTATGGTTACTGGCTTCTTCGGTCCATTATTTGGAAAGCTCTCGAGCGTCCAAGAGAATAACAATTCATCATTCTTGCCCAAGGGGGCGGAGGCGACCCTCGCCGCAGATGAGATCGCAAAGTTCTCCGATGGACAGTCATTTAATTTCCCCACCCTGGTCCTCTACGAAGGCGAAGCTACTCCAGCTGCATTAGCCGCGATCAATGCTCACTTGCCTTCGATTGGTAACCTCAAACTGGATGGGACTGAGGCAACTATCGGCGAGTACTTAGTTAAGGATGTCCCGATCACTGCATTTCCATCGGTAGATGGCAAGGCGATACTGGTTAATGTACCGCTCGATGGCGAGTCAATTGCTAAGTTATTGGAGAATGAGAAGCCAGTTCTTCCAGCGGTAGTCGAAGCTTTGCGTGATGATGTCTCCAAAATTGCGAAAGAGCAGGGGCTTACACCTTATGTGACTGGTCCAGGAGGATTGCTTGGCGATCTCTTTGGCGCCTTTGGAACTTTAGATTCAACGCTTCTCCTGACCACACTTGGCGTGGTCGCAGTTATTTTGATCGTCGTGTACCGATCACCAATTCTCTGGGTGATTCCACTCCTCACATCGCTCTTTGCGCTATCAACTGCAGGTGGAATCGTCTATCTCCTTGCGAAGGAGGACATCATCGATGTCGATGGTCAGTCGCAAGGAATTCTCTCAGTTTTAGTTATCGGTGCTGCTACGGATTATGCACTCTTGCTGATTGCTCGCTATCGGGAAGAGTTGCATCATCATGAAAACCGTTTCGACGCGATGCGCGCAGCCTATAAGGGAGTATGGGAGCCAATCCTCGCCTCTGGTTCAACTGTTGCCATCTCTCTAATGATGTTGCTCTTCAGCCAGCTAACCAATACCGCAGGTCTTGGCCCAATTGGTGCCATCGGAATCGCGGTATCTGTCATCACGATTCTCACGTTGTTACCTGCTCTACTTGTCCTCTTTGGTCGTTGGATCTTCTGGCCACGTAAGCCACTCAACGATGGTGATGATCATGTTCTCAGTGGAACGTGGTCAAAGGTTGCAAATAGCATTGGCCGCAATCCTCGCAAGGCTTGGGTTATCACGGGAACAGTGCTGCTCGCATTTGCATTCGCCTCGACTACGCTTAAGGCCGATGGAATTGGAACGGTAGATACCTTTACTGGTAACCCTGAATCAGTTGTTGGTCAAAAGCTTCTCGTGAAGCACTTTCCTGGTGGAGAAGGCGACCCAACCCAAATCGTTGTTTCTCAAGGCAAGGCAGATGCGGTGATTGCAGCAGTTTCTGGGGTAAAGGGAGTCTCAGAAGTTTCATACAACGTAGATCTCATGACTCAGAACGTAAAAGTTGTTGATGGCAAAGTAATTCTCAATGCCGTTCTTGAT
>JBEGTC010000001.1:0-32898 GCA_041179565.1 Actinomycetota bacterium | reverse complement strand
GGTAAGAATTCCTGTGACATCAGAGTTGGTGCGTCGTAGTCGAGTTCGAATTCGCGCGATGAGCTCTGCCTCATCCCTAAAAGGCTTCTGCATGTAATCATCAGCGCCCGCCTCTAGACCACGGACGATATCGAGCGTCTCGCCCTTCGCACTCAACATAACGATAGGAACCATTGATTCCTTACGAATGAGATTACAAACTTCTATTCCATCTAATCCAGGCAACATCACATCGAGGAGAATGAGGTCTGGCGGGTTACTTTTAAAAGCCTCCAGCGCCTCATCTCCACGATTGACGAGATCTACATCGAAGCCAGAACTTGTTAAAACAATCCCCAGCATCTCCGCAAGATCTTGGTCGTCATCGACGACCATAATTCGTGCCATTTATGAACCGTGCTCCCAAGAGTTAAGGTAGAGCTCTTGTGCTGGTGTAAGAGTGTCGATATTGCCACCCATTGACTTCAACTTGAGTGAAGCAACTTCCTTATCAATGTAAGTAGGGACCTCGTGCACGCCAGCTGGCAGGTTCTTCGCCTCACGAACCAAGTACTCTGCTGTAAGAGCTTGATCTGAGAATGACATATCCATAACTGATGCTGGGTGTCCTTCAGCAGCGCCAAGGTTAACGAGGCGTCCCTCAGCAATGAGAAGAAGTCTGCGTCCATCTGCGAGAACGTATTCATCTGTCTGATGGCGCATCTTGGCATTCTTGCTCTTTGCATTCTGCTCAAGCCATGCCACGTCAATTTCGATATCAAAGTGGCCTGAGTTGGCCATAATTGCGCCATCCTTCATAACTGCAAAGTGCTCATCACGAAGCACGTCGCGGTTACCGGTCACAGTGATGAAGACGTCACCAACCTTTGCGGCCTCAGTCATTGGCATAACGCGGTATCCCTGCATCATTGCATCGAGCGCCTTGGTTGGATCAATCTCGGTGACGATCACATCTGCGCCCATACCCTTTGCGCGCTCGGCAACGCCCTTACCGCAATAACCGAAGCCAGCAACAACGAGCACTCGGCCAGCAAGCAAGAAGTTAGTTGCACGGAAAACGGCATCTAGAGTTGATTGACCAGTACCGAAGCGGTTGTCGAACATATGCTTTGTATCAGTGTCATTGACGGCAATCATTGGGAATGTAAGCGCTCCGTCTTTCGCCATTTGATTGAGGCGAATAACACCGGTTGTAGTCTCTTCACATCCACCTGAGATATTTGGAAGAAGTTCGCGACGCGTAGTGTGAAGCGTATTCACCAAGTCGCAACCATCATCGAAGACCTGATGCGGTTCGATATCAAGTGATGCGTTGATGTGTGCGTAATATCCATCGCGATCTACTGCATTGCGAGCAAAAACAGAGATTCCGTACTCGTGCACGAGAGCTGCCGCTGTGTCATCCTGTGTTGAAAGTGGGTTCGAAGCGCAGAGAGCAATCTCAGCTCCGCCTGCCTTCAATACGCGCATGAGGTTAGCTGTCTCCGTTGTGACGTGCATACATGCTGAGATTCGAACGCCGGTAAATGGCTTTGTCTTCTCGAAGCGTTCGCGGATCTGCGCCAAGACCGGCATGTTGCGCTCTGCCCACTCAATACGCTTGCGACCTGCTGCTGCAAGTGATGCATCAGCGATATCGTGCTTTGGAATAGTTGTAACTGTCATCGTCGTAATCCTCAATCCCTTAATAGGCCCAAGAACGGGCTCGTATATTTTTCGCTAAACCTGCGGCGTAGGGCTCTACTGTGCGGACTGGCTATAGGCATAGATTACCGGTCTCGCCCAAGAAAGCGAGAATTAAGGTTAGGCGCGGATTGTGGTGAGTATCGCATCGCGAAGCGAGGACATCTCACTTTCACTCTCTGCCTCAACATTTAACCGCAGAAGTGGCTCGGTATTAGAGGCGCGGAGGTTGAACCACCAGGTATCTCCGGTGACGGTAAGACCATCAAGGTGATCTACCTCGACCCCAGGTTGAGCCCCATAAAACTCTTCTACCTTGCGAGATGCACTAGCGGCATCGCTGACGGCTGAGTTGATTTCGCCACTTGAGATATATCGATTAAAAGGTGAAAGTAAATTGGAAAGGGTAACTTCTTTCTCGCCGAGAGCTGCAATTGCATGGAGCGCAGCCAACATTCCAGAATCAGCGCGCCAGAAGTCTCGGAAGTAGAAATGGCCTGAATGTTCGCCACCAAATACCGCACCAGTTTCAGCCATTAACTTCTTGATATATGAATGCCCTACACGTGATCGAACTGCAGTACCACCATTTTCGACAACAACTTCGCGAACTGCTTTTGAAGATATTAAATTGTAAATAATGGTTGATCCGGGATGCTTGGCGAGTTCGCGAGTAGCAATCAGAGAGGTTAAAGCAGATGGATTAACCAGCTCGCCGCGCTCATCAACTAAGAAGCAACGGTCAGCATCGCCATCGAAAGCCAATCCGATATCTGCGCCATGACGAATTACGGCAGCTTGTAGATCGCGGAGATTCTCGGGATCGATTGGATTTGCTTCATGGTTAGGGAAAGTTCCATCCAGCTCAAAATACATCTCGATAACTTCAGCGTTCAGTCGCTGAAAAACAGCGGGCGCGGTGTGACCTGCCATGCCATTTCCGGCATCAATCACAATCTTCAACTTTCGAGTCTTTGAAAGATCGACCAAGGTCAGCAGATGCGTCACATAATCGTTGAGCATCTCCTGCTTGCGTTCGATACCAACTTGGCTAAGAGCTATCGGTGATCCCTCACTAACAAACTTCTCAATTGCGAGCAGGCCGGACTCTTTACCAATTGGCCTTGCACCACTGAGGCATAACTTAATTCCGTTGTAAGCAGCTGGATTATGGCTTGCCGTAAACATCGCACCTGGAAGGTTGAGTTTTCCAGCTGCAAAATAGAGCATGTCGGTTGAAGCTAAACCGATACGGATTACATCGAGCCCTTGAGCAGTAACTCCAGCGCTAAATGCATCGGCGAGCTCAGGTGAGGAAGGGCGCATATCCTCACCAATGACGACAGTCGCTGGCTCGCGTTCGCCCTTGAGGAATCGGGCGAAGGCGCTGCCCACGGCGAAGGCAAACTCTGGAGTCAGCTCGCCGTCGACGAGGCCACGAATGTCATACGCCTTAAATATTGATGCGCTCATAGTTGAATAGTAACTTCAATAATCAGATGTTACGAAGGTACTGCGCGTAGGTGGCCACGACGGCCGACGTGAGTGGTTGTCTCTGCTGGGCTCTCGTTATCTGTTGTCTCAGGTGTGCGGGCAACTTCACGCACCGCATCAGCTATCGCCATCAAATCATCCTCACTGGGACCTACACCAACTGAACTAATTGCTTCACGCTCTACGCTCCAGCCGTTAGGAACGGTTAATCGCGCAGCGTGACGTTCGCAGAGATCGTATGCATGTGGTTCAGAGAATGTTGCAATGGGGCCAAGCACCGCTCGTGACTCAGCATAGATATAGGTGAGCGTCATTGTTGCTGCTGCGCGACAACTAACGCGCGAGCATGAACGACTAGCTACCGGACTCATAGATGGAAGATTAGTGGGCAAAGGTGTAAAAGTTATGGAATCAACACACGAATATTGGAGCGTGGAATTGAGGTGCGAGTTAGTTCGCTTCCTGGTCGGAGCGGGGCATATCCAGAACCGCTCTTTGAAGTGATGAGGGCAGCTGCATATACATTTTTCGAGCTCTTGAGGATGGTAATTGCGCGAACTCGATCAGAGGCGCGGTATGTGGCGATATCAGTGGCGCGAATTTGAACCTTCTTTCGAACCCCCTTAGCCAATGTGAGCTCGAGATCAACGGCTATTTCACCACCAGTAAAGACCACGGTCGGGACTAAGCCACTCACAGCATATGTGCTCTTCCCTAGGGGAGGTACGGCCGTTGACCAGAGAAAGTCGCTCTTGCCTTGGGCGAGAGTTTTACTCCACACTGAAGCAACTATCGGGCGATCGGCAGATATGTGGAGTGCAAATTGCCCACTCTTCATCAAGACTTTGAGTGGAATATCAACTACCTTGCCAGCGGGTATCAATCGACCGTCAGCTCCAGCTGGCGAAAAAACACCATCGGCGGAGCGAATCTCTACCTTCAACGTTGCACCAATTTCACCAGGTACTAGTACTCGCATCACATGGGCAGCTGAGTCTCGCGCGCTACTCTGCTGGGGAATGGCCGGAATAACCAACTCGTTAGCTGGGCTTGCAATTGAATTAACCGTGTCGCCACCTAGCGCCTGGAGTCCTCGTCCACGTTCATCGTTCACAAAAGCATTTACTCGACCAGTCTGCGGCTTGACCAAAATTGCGATGGATTTAGATCCTGGTGCAAGAGCTGTAAGTGAGATTGTCTTAAATGAATTGGCCTTCACATCGAAGAGTTGTTCCGCTTGCACGCCACTCTCTGAATAAACCGTGACGCCAACTAGCGCTCTACCGAGACCACTATTTACTAGAAGCAGCGTTCCCTTCGAGGTTAGATCTGCAGTCGCACCGACAAACCATTGTGACGACGCAGGCGCAATACAAGTGGTAGCTCCACCCCAGACACCGCTACGAACTTGCCAGGCGATTGGGGTCTGTGTCTGTGCATCAATCACAGATGCTTGCGAGCTGCCGGTGTAACGATACGTTCGCGCATCCTTGTACTTCAAAGTTGAAGTGCCCGTCTTTCGCACCTTTGCCTTCGTCGAGGTGAGCGAAATTGCTGAACTTTGACCACTGAGATTTGGAGCGCAGACCACCGCCGGATAACTCTCTGAAAACCTATTGTTCTTCGTTGTAAAACTCAATAAATTACTAAAGAGAATCACAGCAAGAAAGGCAGCGCCAAGTTGGAGCGCACGGTTGGTTCTCATGCGATCTCCTTATCTGCTATCTCACGACGGCGACGTCCGGCTGGCAGCGCCATAACGATGGTTGTCACTAAGGCGATTAAGAAGATCGAGAGCCAAGTTCGGCGAATGGTTCCATCATGGAGGAATACAACCTCGCCGCTTTCATAGACTTTAAATTGTGGGAAACCGTACTCGTTTCGTGATCGCTCGAGCCGCACTCCAGCAGAGAGCGCCTGCCACGATTGGCTATAGCGCTCGGTTAGCGTCAAGGTGCCTGGTCCTGGAACAGATACTGCGCCGAGGGAGATCGGAAGTACCTTCACTGCACCAGCGAAATCTGTAAATCGAACCGCACCGGTGCTTTGGCTCACTTTCCATACAGTGCCGGCATCGGTAGCTGAAGATCTCTCAAACCCGCCCAACCCATCGATGGTTTGAATTAACTCAAGGCTAGCTGGGTTCTTTACAAATATATATTTGACTCCAAACTCAGCGAAAATTCTTGAACTGGTAACACCGGTATTATCAATCAATCCTTCTACAGCATCGGTGAGAATCTTCTCATTCTCTATTGCCACATCTGGCTGGCCGAGAGTTACTGCGCCACCACGAGCGATGTAATATGCGAGCGTTCGTTCGTTATCTTCTACAACTTGGCGAATTACCAAAGTCTTAGCATCACTCTCAACTGCAAGAAACGCCGGAAGTACCTGCTCACTTGCTCGCTGAACCGGCGAAGCTGCGCCAGCAGAGAAGACCCAAGTCGATGCGGTGGCGGCATAGGAGATAGAGATGAGCGCCACGACTGCGACAGCAAAGTGCTGGATATTGAGATGAGAACTCTCTAAACGAGAACGCAGATCGTTGAAGAGAAGCGCAGCTGAAATCACAGCAAGGTAGGTTGCAATTGTGATGAAAGCTCCGGCAAAGACACTCTCGTTGCTGGTAGATCCATTTCCACTCACTTGCAATGAAGCCACTACTGCACCGCTCAGCAGGAACCCAACGCCGAATGCAGCATATTTCCGGGCTTGAGTTGTAGCGAAATAGGTCATAACTAAGAGCAAGGTAATTGGGCTAATTGACCACCACGGCAACGAACCAGCGCCACCTGGATTAGCCAAGAGAGCGATATTCCCGCCGCCACCTGCTTGGTTGATACCAATCTCCAATAAGAGCCGTGATGGATGGATGATATAAACAAGCGAATTAGGGAGGAGCAGAACTACAGGTACAAGCAAGAGAATCAAGCGCTTTGCTGTTCGAATCAGAAAAAGCGGATCGCGATAGTTTCGATCAGCCATTAAGAAGTCTCGAACGACGAAGAAAATTGTTCCTGCCAGGAGAATTATCAATAGCGATGGATTAAGAGCAATTAAAGTCCAAGCGAAGAGCGCGGTTGCAAATAAATTTCGGGTAGATCTCTTTTCAATTTCATACCAACTTCCGAGAATTGCTAGAAATGTAGGAAGCAGAATGAGGAGCGCTACTACGCCTAAGTGGCCACCATTAATTGCAGAGATTGAAATGGGCGATAGGGCGTAGAGCAATGAGGCGCCGGCAGTGAGAACCGGGCTCGAACTTACCTTTCCAATCTGCCGGTGCGCCGCCCAGAGTGCGAGAAATGGCGCAGTGATGAAGAAGGCTGAGATAAATAGCGGCACATTGCCCAGAGTTAAGAGTGAGCCGATTCCAACGAAGAGTATCCAGACGGGCGCAACTTGATTTGAGCCCATGCCAACCTCATGCCAACTCTCCAAGAAGAAGCGCCAGATATCGGAGACGCCTTGAGGCGATGAAGCAAGTGCGCCTCCGGAAATCGAACCCCATCTATGGCGAGTCCAACCGAAAGTAAGAATGAGAAGAAAGGTCGAAACAATCACGACCGGCTTGGTGAAGAAGACCTTCCATGAGTTGGTGGCAAGGGGTTGAAGTATCTCTTCATCTTCATTGATCTCGAGCTCGCTAAGAATGGGAGCGGAATCTATATCTTCTGGGAATATTGCTGTCCGTATCCGTTCGATGACATGGCCGAAGCCGGCACGTATCTGGGTCCATCGAGAAGGAATAAAGCGACTGACAACTCCAGATGAAACTAAACGAGATGCCTTACGGCGCTTTCTCGCAGCGATGAGCTCTCCGGGATGAATAAGTAGAGATGCAATCGCCAGAATCTCATCTGCTGCATATCCAGGAAGTTTCGCAAAGAGATATCCAATTGAACGTATACCTGCTCCACCTAGGAGTTGCAGAACTAGAAGCGGTAATTTCCACCACGACGAGTTGGCAAGTAAGACGTAGGCAGCATTTCGTCGATCCAGTAGTAATGGGCGATGAAGTGGCGCTCCAGCGATATCTATCTCGCGACGTTCGGTAGCGGCAGCTTGTGCGTGATAACCGATGGCAGAGGTCACAACTATCGCTGAGTGGCCAGCGGTATGAAGGCGCCAGCCGAAGTCGACATCATCTCTAAAGAGTTCCAAATTGAGATCAAATCCACCGAGTTCCTCAAATACATCTCGACGGATAAGCGCTCCAGCTGTGCTTACGGCAAGAACTTCATGGATACCATCTCGCTGACCTTGATCGTATTCATTTGGCTCGAGTCCAGTCCATCGCGCACCATTGGTTGCGATACTGATTCCAGTTTCAAGTAGGTGGGTACGATCGTGCCAACCAAGAAGTTTTGGACCAGCCATCACAACATTGGGACGTTCAGAGATAGCGACGATGAGCTCCTCTAACGCGTGGGGATCGAGCGCACAATCATCATGGAGAATCCAGAGCCACTCCTCCACTCCTTCAATAGGAACTGGAAGTTGAGAGATGCCATAGGAGATAGCTGCGCCAAATGAAGTTGTTCGTTCAAGTGTGACGGTCGGAATGCGCGCACCCTTTAATAGCTTTGCTGAGGCATCGAGCGAGCCGGTATCAATTGCAAGAACTTGATCTGCGCTACGACTCTGTGATGCGATTGATGCGACAACCTCAGGTAGCCACGTTGCGCCATCGTGCACGACAAGGAGTGCAGTGATGCGTGGGGTGCTCATGAGTCGTGCTTTTCGTCAGGCGAAAAGGCTCTTACCTTTACGCTGGGCGACGCTTGAGGCGGCGGCGCTCACGCTCGGAGAGGCCTCCCCAGATTCCAAAGCGCTCATCATGAGCGAGCGCGTATTCGAGGCACTCTTGGCGGACCTCGCAGGAGAGGCAGACTCGCTTCGCCTCACGAGTAGAGCCACCCTTCTCTGGGAAGAAGGCCTCTGGATCAGTCTGCGCACAGAGTGAGCGCTCCTGCCAGGAGAGCTCCATATTTTCGCCATTGGCGAGTTGAATTGTTGGTCCAGCAGTGGGGGCTGATGGCTTGCCAGTCGAGAAACCTTCTGGGCGGATCGGCATGCGTCGAATCTCCTCAAGTCATTAGGGCGAAATCCAATCTAGATTTCAGCGCTCTAGGGATGAATTACACCCATGTAATCCGAGTAAGTCAACCCCTGGTCTAGCGGAGTAGTGGTCAAATACTGAGTAAAAGTCGATTTTTTACAGCTTTATCGGCTCTGAGAGCTGTTGAGAGAGATAAAAGTGTGATTTCTCAACCCCTGGTGCGACCTCTGTACCGTGGAAGATAAAGCAGTGAGAAAGTCGCGCACCTGCCCCGATTGTGGCGCCATCGCCGATGATGCAATCGTCAATAACCACCCCATCGCCAACAGTGACGTTCCGACCGAGCGAGCTCTTACCCGTAATGTGAGCGGTCGGTGAGATTGAAGAACCGCTCTGGGCGAGATATTCACCATCGATTAGATCACGTGAGCCTTTGAAGAGCGCGGCAGGAGTGCCGACATCGAGCCAATAGGCGCCCTCTTTATAGCCAAAGACTCGGCGACCTTCTGCAACAAGGGCTGGAAAGGTCTCTCGCTCAACGCTCACAACTGTGCCCAATGGAATCTCTTTGATTACCGATGGCTGGAAGACGTAGCAACCAGCGTTGATTGAGTTGGTAATTGGATTATCCATCTTCTCTAGAAATGCGGTAACTCGACCATCGCTATCGGTAGGAACGCAACCAAAGGCTCGAGCATCCTCTACCTCAATCAGGTGGAGCGTTGCCTCCGCGCGCTTGCTCTGATGAAAAGCTATTTGATCTGCGATTGAGTGTCGGCTTAGTACATCGCCATTAAAGATAACTATCGGCTCATCGCCGAGATTGTTGAGCTCTAGGAGTTCGGCCGCGTTTCGAATTGCACCACCTGTGCCGAGTGGTTGCTCCTCTACTGCATAGCGGATCTTAATTCCCCACTGAGAGCCATCACCGAAGTACGGTGTAAAAACTTCAGAGAGATAAGAGGTAGCAAGGACCAGCGTATGAATACCTGCACGTTGGGCGGCGAGTATTTGATGTTCAGTTACCGGCAAGCCAGCAACTGGCAACATCGGTTTAGGTGACTCTGATGTGAGTGGCTTGAGTCGAGTACCAAAGCCACCAACTAGAAGTATGCCAACGGCCATAGTTAGGCGCTCACCGCTGCTTTGATACGAGCTCCCGCCTCTGAAATTTGTTGATCGGTAGCGGTCATCGCAATTCGTATATGGCGACCACCCTTCTCGCCGTAGAAGATTCCTGGAGTTGCAAGTATTCCTATCCGAGCAAGCCATGAGACAGAGTCCCAACAATCTTCATCGCGAGTAGCCCATAGATAGAGGCCGGCATCAGAGAAATCGATGGCGAAGCCTGCGCTCTTGAGCGCTGGGATTAGCTCAGCCTTGCGGGCGTTATATCGACCTCTTTGTACTGCGACATGTTCTGAATCGGCGAGCGCTGCAACCATTGCGCGTTGAATTGGAAGTGGCACCATCATGCCAGCGTGTTTGCGAACCTCAAGAATCTGCGCAATCAACTGTGGGTCACCGACAACGAACGCTGCTCGATACCCCGCCAAATTAGATCGCTTGGAGAGTGAGTGCACAGCAAGAATTTTCTCGTTGTTGCCCTCGGTGAAGTTCAAGATAGATTGTGGAGTAGTTGAGTCACCAAACTCCAAATAGCACTCATCTGAAACTACAACTCCACCTGTCTTTCGAGACCAGTTAATCGCAGATCGAAGTTCTCTCTCACTATGGACACGGCCAGTTGGATTTGATGGAGAATTCACCCACGCTAAATTTGCGCTAGGCCATTGTGTGGCGTCGAAATCAACTGCTGTAGCTTCAGCTTTCGCCAACATAGCGCCAACAAGATAAGTCGGATAAGCAACCTCTGGGTAGAGAACGCTCTGCGATGTCAGAAATGTGGGAAGCCAGGCAACAAACTCTTTCGAACCAATGAGCGGAAGAACTCCAAAATCCCCCGTTGCACCTAACTTGGTGCGAGCCCAATCGCTTATTGCGCTACGCAACTCCGGAGTCCCCATAGTAAGTGGGTAACTTGGCGAGTTCGCTGCCTCGCGTAGCGCAGCTTGAATAAATTCAGGAGTTGGATCTACCGGAGTTCCAACGGAGAGATCGATAATTCCAGCTGGATGTTCTTTCGCAGTTGCGCCATATGGTGCGAGCGCATCCCACGGAAAATCAGGAAGCTTGTGGCCCAAGTGCGCTGACATCAGGGTGGTCTGAGTTTGTCTGTCCCACCTTTGACGCTCCGCCAGGCGAACCTAGCTCGACGAAGAACTCGGTATTGATCTTCTTATAGTCCTGCCACTGACCCGGAACATCGTCTTCGTAGTAGATCGCCTCTACTGGACAGACCGGCTCACAGGCGCCGCAATCAACACACTCATCGGGTTGGATATAGAGCATTCGTGAGCCTTCATAGATGCAATCGACTGGGCACTCTTCACGACATGACTTATCTTTCACATCGACACAAGGCTGAGCAATCACATAAGTCACGATGGGCCTCCTCTATAGGGCATCTCTTGAAGTGCGGTTTGAGGCTTAGCTTTCTCGGCTAGGCCCGGCAATGCAGGTGGCAAGTCTAACCCTGCAGAGTCTGGAATGTCCCAATAAAGTGGCGGTATGAACTTTCATGGCGCGGTTGCCTCAGCTATCGGCAAACGGGTCTCGCTTCGCCTCAAGAGTTCAGGCGAGGTTCCATTCCGAGATCTCCTCGGCGTATTACAGAATGAGACAACTATCGTCTCGCGCGATGGACAGTCCCATACCTTTGAAATCGACGAGATTGCATTCTTTAGAGTAGTTCCTGTTTTTAACCGCCGCGATATTCGCTCACAAGAGTTAAAACTCTATGACACCCGCTCCCGTGCAGTCATGCAGATTGCGAAGCCAGATGCACCGGTACGAGTTTATTGCTGCGGGCCAACCGTTTATCGTGATGCCCATGTTGGAAATATGCGCACCTTCTTGCTTGCCGATCTTGCAGTTCGGGCGTTAGAGATCTCTGGCCACGAAGTCACTGTCGTTCAGAACATTACCGATGTTGGACATATGAGCGAGAATCTCGATGAAGATAAAGTTCTACAGGAAGGGCTCAAACAATCCCTCACCGCAACTCAAATCGCGCAAAAGTATGAGGAGCGCTTCCATCGAGATTTAGCTGAGTTAAATATCAAACCTGCGGACCAGTATCCACGGGCAAGTGAGAGTATGGATTTAATTATCACCTCGATTGAGAAATTGATTGAGGTGGGCGCCGCTTATATCGGCAGTGATGGCAATGTTTATTTCGATGCTCAATCGTTCGAGAGTTACGGTGCGATAAGCGGCAATAAGTTAGATGATTTAAAGCCAGGCCACCGCTATGAATACACAGGTGATGGTGGAAAGAAATTTCATGCCGATTGGGCGCTCTGGAAACTGGCCCACGATCGTAGCGAGATGGTCTGGCCTTCACCGTGGGGCACTGGATTTCCAGGCTGGCATATTGAGTGCACTGCGATGTCACTCGACCTCCTCGGTAATCAGATTGAATTACATGTGGGCGGAATAGATTTAAGGTTTCCGCACCACGAGAATGAGCGCGCACAGACCAATTCAATTGCGGGCAGAGATGTTGTTCAGCACTGGCTTCATGGCGAACACCTCCTCTTTGAAGGTAAGAAGATGGCGAAGAGCTCTGGAAATGTGCTGCTGGTCAGCAATCTAATAGAGGCAGGTTTAGACCCGCTCGCACTTCGCTTTGCGCTCCTGGAGAATCGATACCGATCACAGATTGATCTGACTTGGGAGCAGCTACGTGCCGCTGATGCCACGCTAAAGCGGTGGCGAAAGGCGGTTGATTCCTGGGGTAGTTCTGAAGATGTGAAATTTGATTCCGATATAAACACCTTCATGATGAACGATCTCGATACGCCGAAAATTATTCTCCGGCTCCGCGCTATCGAGAAAGAGAGCACGATTGGGTCGCAAGATAAGCGAGCAATCTTTCTCTATGCCGATCAATTACTAGGCCTTGATTTAGACCGCGGCGTGGATGAGGAAGAGCCGCTTTCACCTGAGATTAATCAACTGCTCGAATTACGTGCCGCAGCTCGAGCGAACAAGAATTGGGCGGAGGCAGATCGGCTTCGTGATCAACTCGCCGAATTAGCTATCGCGGTAAGAGATACCGCTGACGGGCAGAGCTGGGAACGAACTCGTTAATTTCGGGCAAGAATTGCGGCAGCTAATACAAACGTGCCAAGTAACAAGAGCGCTGAACCAACGCTATCTCCCTGAACCAATATCTCTTGACCGACTCCGACAGTACCGCCACGGAGAATTACCGAAAGCCAAGCTATCGCTGCAAAGAATTTATATCTTCGTGCCGCAAAGGTTCGACCAATCATCCAGATAGCGATGTAGGTAAAGAAGAGCGAAGTTGCGACGCCAAATGGCGGCAGGCTCTGATGGAGAAGTATGGCGATTGCTGCAGTTCCTGCGCCGATGAGCAGCGATGCAAGGAAACGCATTTAGAGCGTGATTCCGGCGAATAAATCTCGCTCGCGACCATGCTCATCGAGATCGCCAGCTCGTTCGCCCTTAATCAAGGTGTAGTACTCATGGCCCCACACCTGCAGACCCAAGTTATTAGATAGGGCGAAGAAAGGTCCATCGACGGCAATCTGTGTCGCATGTGCGCGCATCGCCGCCATCTTCTGATTGACATAGCTATTGCCATCTATATGAGCTGATACAAAAGAATCATCTTTACAGAAAGGAAGATCGTCAGCGGAGTCGACCCCCATAAAGTCCGAGCCGAGCGCTTTCATCTTGTCGATGCTCTCTTGGAGAACCGACCGAGGCATCACATTCCAGTAAATCTTAGGAATCTCCCAGACCGACTTCTCGGCAGCCGCCATAGCAACGCGATGAGCTTGAATGTGATCGGGGTGTCCGTAACCGCCGAACTCATCGTAAGTTATCAAGATATGTGGCTTCACCTCTTCGATGATTTCAACTAGATAAGAGGTGGCCTGCTCAAAGTTTGCTTGCCAGAAACAATCAGGTCGCTTGTTTGGTTCGGTATCCATCATTCCGCTGTCGCGGTAGCGAGTCTCAGGAGCGCCAAGAAAGCGATGATCACTTATCCCAAGGGCCTTCATCGCCTCGGCTAATTCGACGGTTCGATGTTCGCCGAGGAGATCATCGTTAGCTGCTGCTTTATGAGCATGCTCCGGAACCAGGACTTCGCCTTCTTCTCCCCTGGTGCAGGTCACTAGCGTTACCTGCGCGCCAAGATCAGCGTAGAGCGCCATGGTCGCGCCGTTATTGATCGTCTCATCATCAGGATGAGCATGGACCAATAGCGCGCGAAAGCCCTGGTAGTTATCTCTCATTAATAAACCGGAAGCGAGGTATCTATCTGTTTCGCCCAAGCGATTACTCCGCCACTTACATGCGATGCATCGGCAAAGCCTGCATTCTTGAGAATAGCTAAACACTCAGCAGAGCGCACACCGCTCTTGCAGTGGAGAATGATCGGCTTGTTCTGTGGCAGCGATGCTAAAACGCTGCCATCAATGAACCCTTGCTTAGGAATGAGATGAGCGCCGGGGATATTTACGATTTCGTATTCACTTGGTTCGCGAACATCAATCAGGTAGAAATCTTCGGCGTTATCCATCTTCGCTTTCAGCTCCTGCACGGTTATCGTAGAACCAGAGCTCGCCTCTTGCGCTGCCTCGGAGAGGACACCGCAGAACGCTTCATAATCAGGTAGGAGCTCGGTCTGCTTTGGATTATCGCTACAGATCGGGCAGTTAGGGTCTTTACGAATCTTGACCTTACGGAAATTCATCTCCAACGCGTCGTAGATCATCAAAGAGCCAACAAGTGACTCACCCACACCGGTAAGAACTTTGATCGCTTCAGTTGTCTGAATTGAGCCGATGGTTGCGCAGAGAACACCTAGAACACCACCTTCAGCACAACTTGGCACCATTCCTGGTGGTGGTGGTTCTGGATATAAGCAGCGATAGCAAGGACCGTACTCAGCCCAGAAGACGCTGGCCTGGCCATCGAAACGATAGATAGAGCCCCAGACATATGGTTTCTTTAAGAGCACACATGCATCGTTGACGAGATAACGAGTAGCAAAATTATCTGTGCCATCTACGATGATGTCGTACTGAGCAAAGATCTCAAGAACATTTGAATTATCAAGGCGAGTCTCATGAGTGATGACCTTGACGTAAGGATTAATCTCTGCAATTTTCTCGCGAGCCGACTCTGCCTTGCTCTTACCAATATCTGACTGGCCATGGATAATCTGGCGCTGAAGATTAGATTCGTCGACAGTATCGAACTCCACGATTCCGAGCGTTCCAATTCCTGCAGCCGCGAGATACATCAACGCTGGCGAGCCAAGTCCGCCCGCACCAACGCAGAGAACCTTTGCATTCATCATTCGTTGCTGTCCTGCCATAGCTACATCAGGAATGATCAGGTGGCGGCTGTAGCGGCGAACCTCATCAACGGTAAGCGCGGGTCCGGGAGTTACAAGTGGCGGGGTCTTCATAAGGCGATTCTGCCGTAATCAAGGAGTACTCGCCAATTCAGGTCTCTCAAAGGTACGATTCGCAGAATGAGTACAACAGATGCAAACGCTTCGCGAGAAAAAGCTCGACTTCCTCGCGATGAACGCCGTGCAATCCTCCTCAATGCAGCGTTAGAGGTCTTCACCGCTGCCGGTTATCACTCTGCTGCCATGGATGAGATTGCTGATCGCGCAAATGTGAGCAAGCCAGTTCTCTATCAACATTTTCCATCAAAGCTCGATCTCTATCTAGCGGTACTTGATCTTCATATCGATTCACTCGTCTATGAGATTCAACGAGCAATCTCATCCACTCCAGATAATGCGCAACGCGTTCATGCCACAATCGATGCCTACTTTAGTTTTATTGAGAGCGAAGGCGAGGCTTTCCGCCTCCTCTTTGAAAGCGATATGAGCGTTGAGCCGCAAGTTCACGAACGCCTCAGCCGAATGACCTACGACTGCGCTGCTGCAGTGAGTGGAGTTATCTCAAATGACACCGGCCTACCTAAGGAGGCGGCAATGCTCCTCGGTATCGGACTCATCGGAATGGTTCAGGTCGCAGCGCGCCATTGGCTCGAGCGCGATAGCAAGCTCACTCGCCAACAAGCGATGGATCTCGTCGAGAACCTGATGTGGCGAGGAATATCTGGATTTCCCCGTACCGAGATCTAGCCAATAAGATAGGTGTATGAGCACCAAGAAGAATGAAAAATCAGCACAGGTACGTATCGCGGTAACAGATGTCGCCAGCGAGCTCTCCTTCGAGTGCCCTTCCACCCCTGCTGAAATCAAGAGCGCAGTCACAGCTGCCCTCACTGGAAATACGCCACTCGTACTCAGCGACATCCGAGGCCATGAGATTGTGGTTCCGGCGGCAAAGATTGGTTACATCGAAATCGGTGAGCCGGTCGAACGTCGCGTTGGTTTCGGCGCCCTCTAAGTGAGTATTACCTTCGCCGAGCTTCCCCTTCGGAAAGAGACGATTGAAGCTCTCCACCAACATGGTTTTACCGCACCCTTTGCCATCCAAGAGATGGTTCTTCCAATTGCGCTCGCTGATGGCGATGTAATCGGACAAGCAAAGACCGGGACTGGAAAGACACTTGCATTTGGCGTACCAGTCATCGAACGCGTGATTGCACCTAATGATGTCGAGTGGGCCTCATTGGAGGCCAAGGGCTCTCCTCAAGTTTTGATCGTTGTTCCGACTCGTGAGCTCTGCGTTCAAGTTACAAAAGATATTGAAGAGCTCTCAAGCAATCGTGGCATCCGCACGTTAGCTGTATATGGTGGGCGCGCATTTGAGCCACAGATTGAGGCGCTTGAAGCTGGCGTCGAGATAGTCGTCGGTACTCCAGGCCGCCTGCTCGATCTCTATCGCCAAGGAAAGTTAAAGCTCAGCAAAGTCACACGCGTTGTCCTCGATGAGGCTGATGAGATGCTCGACCTTGGATTCTTGCCTGATGTAGAGAAGCTCTTCTCCTCCACTCCGGCGCGCTCGCAGACCATGCTCTTCTCCGCAACAATGCCGGGCGACATCATCGCGCTTGCTCGTCGATTTATGAATCAGCCAGTTCATATTCGAACTCAAGATTCGCAAGATGAGGGCCGAGTCGTTGCGCGGATCGAACAACATGTCTTCCGCGCACATGCGCTCGACAAGATTGAGATGCTGGCACGAATTCTTCAAGCAGAAGGTCGTGGAGCAACTATCGTCTTCTGTCGCACCAAGCGAACTGCCCAGAAAACGGCTGAAGATTTAATTGAACGTGGATTTCGTGCTGCCTCTATCCATGGTGATCTCGGCCAGAGCGCACGCGAGAAAGCGCTCAATGACTTTAAGTCTGGCAAGCGAGATGTTCTAATCGCAACCGATGTCGCCGCTCGCGGTATCGATGTCGATGGCATTACCCACGTAATCAACTATCAATGCCCAGAGGATGAGAAGACATACGTACACCGAATCGGTCGAACCGCTCGCGCTGGCGCTGATGGAATCGCAGTCACCTTTGTTGATTGGGATGAACTCGCTCGCTGGAAGATGATTGATACCGCGCTCGAACTTGGCCTGCCCGAACCGTTGGAGACTTACTCATCTTCCCAGCACTTCTTCGATGCCCTCAAGATTCCAGCCAACTCCACCGGTCGCATGGTTGCAGCGAAGAAGATTGATGCACCGACGGTCAAGAGTGAGCGGCCAGCTCGTACGCAATCTGCACCGGCGAAAGCTCCGCGCGAGAAGACTGCACGAGTTCGCACCCGCACCAAGCGCATCGCAGATTAAGAGTTTGCTAAAACCTTAATCGCATCGGCGAGCATTTGAACTGCAATCGCGGCAAGTAGAAGTCCGGCGATGCGAGCTAACAGCGTTACCCCAGACTCTTTAATCAACTTGAGTACGTGGGTCGACATCATCAAGACAAAGCCGATGATCAGGTGGACGGCAACAATCGCAAGAACAAGACCAGTTACACGCTCTGGTGAGTTTGCCTGCTGCACAAAGATCATCGTTGCAACGATTGCTCCTGGGCCTGCCAGAAGTGGAGTACCTAGCGGAACCATTCCAATATTTGTTCCGGCAGATGCTTCTTCGCTCTTTGCACCGGTGAGAAGTTGCAGTGAAACGTAGAGCAGAAGCAAGCCACCAGCTGCTTGAAGCGCTTCGATAGAAACGTTCATGTAATCGAGTATCACTCGCCCAAAGAGTGCAAAAGTTGCAATCACAAAGAGTGAGACCGCGGCCGCCTGCCAGGCGAGGCGACGACGCTCACGTTCAGTCTTATCTGAGACGAGCGCTAGAAAGATTGGTGTTGCTCCAGGCGGATCAAAGATCACCAAGAGTGTGACAAATGATTGAACAGCAAAGGTGACGGCATTAACTGTATTCATCTCCGCACAACCCTCCGTTGATCGGCCATTGATTCTAAGCGCTCCCATTCTGCCGGAGCAGTGGTGTTCTCGCCAAGTTGATTGAGTTTTCCCGTTCCGTGGTAATCGCTTGCACCAGTCACAACAAGATCCAGAGCTTTCGCAACTGAGATGAGTTGCTGGCGCTCATCTTCACTCTGATCACGATGAAACACCTCGATTCCATTGAGGCCGGCATCTACCAGTGATTGAAAGGTATCTACCGAAAGGGACTGACCTCGACGAGATGCGAAAGGGTGGGCAATCACGGCAACTCCCCCAGCAGCACGAATAGCTCGAATTGAGTCTTCCGGAGTTGGCGCAAAGTGAGAGACATAGAACGGAGAGTCGTTATGGAGCAAATCGGTAAATGCCTCATCACGGCTCTTCACTATCTTCTTAGCGACTAGCGCATCAGCTAAATGTGGGCGGCCGAGAGTCGCACCATCTGGTTGCTGAGCTTCTACATCAGCAAGAGAGATGTCGTAACCCGCATTTTGTAAATTCTCAATCATCTTCTTCATTCGTGGAATTCGAGTGTCTCGACAGTCGGCAAGTAGCTGTTGAAGTGGTTGATTCTCGCCATCAAAGAGCAGTCCTAACATATGAACGCTTATGCCATCGCTGGTGAGACAGGAAACCTCTGCACCGAGGGCGAGCTGAAGATCTCCATGGAGTGAGGCTGCCGCCTCTATCCAGCCAGCTGTTGTGTCGTGGTCGGCAAGGCCAAGAACTGTGATGCCGCTGGCTGCAGCTTTCTTTACCAACGCTAGCGGCGAATCAGTGCCATCGCTACAGGTCGTGTGGGTATGGAGGTCAATCATTCATTCACCATTACTTCTACTTCGCTCTTACCTGGTCGAGTTCGAAGAACAACCAAGGTGCAGCCGGTTAGGATCAAGATAATTCCAGGAACAATGAGTCCTGAAGGTTGGTTGCCGATATTAAAGATGCCCGCTGCAATCGCCGCCACCGGTACTTCAAAGAAGACAATGAGTGAGACTACTGCTGGCGAAACCCGCTTGAGTGCAGAGTTAAACATTGAGTGTCCGAGAATCTGCGCGCCACCGATGAGAGCGAGAAGCACCCACCACTCTCTCGCGGCAAAGTGAATGATTTCGTACCCACCTAGATAAGCAATCGGAAGTGCGGTAGCGGCACACATGCCGTAGCAGATGGTCGTGTATGTCGTAGTCTCTAGAGTCTTGAGCGCCTTAGATCCCCACATCATGTAGACCGCCGCGAGCGCTGCAGATATGACAGCAGCGATGTCACCGATAAAGGATCGACGATCAAGTGAAAAATCAATACCGGAGATAAAGAGAACCCCGATAAAGCTGACCACCATTCCAAACCAAGCTTTAGAAGGGATATCGCCACCAGTCATCTTTACAAATATGCTGGCGAATATCGGTTGGAGCGCAACCAGCGCAGTTCCAGCGGCGACGCTCGTCATGCGCATCGCCATAAAGAAGCCAATAAAGTGGAGCGCGAGCACAACGCCTGCTCCTAGCGCCCATTTCGCTCCAGTTCGATCGACCTTATGTCGAAGGGCAAATGGTGCGGTGAATAGCGCACCACCTAAATTTCGCCAGAAGATCAAGGTAGGTATCGGCATAGTGCTCAAGGCAATCAGCGGGCCAGATGAGCCGATTCCAAGAATTCCGACCCCCAGCTTGACGAGATCAGACCTGCCTGGCATCTCTGTTATTGCAGAGTTCGCCGCAGCGCCCTTAGAAGTGGAAGTCATGGCCATAACCTAGCCGATACGATTGGCTCTGATTCGCAGACTTGAGCAGGAATAATCAGATAGAAAGGGGTGGCCACATGAGCGGAAATGGAATGTCTCGCGTCTTTCTCGCGCGCCTTGCTGGCACCGCTGTCTTCGACCCTAATGGCGATCCGGTTGGAAAGGTTCGTGACGCAGTTGCGACCTTGCGATCCAATAATCAGCCTCCGCGAATCCTCGGTCTGGTTGTAGAGGTTCCACTTCGCCGTCGAGTATTTGTCCCAATTACCCGCGTCACATCTATCGAATCAGGCGCTGTCGTCATTACCGGATTGCTCAATATGCGCCGTTTTGAAACTCGCACTGGCGAAATTCTGGTTTTGGGAGATCTGCTTGATCGATCCGTTAACTTAATTGAATCCGGCGAACCAGTTGTTGTCGAAGATATGGGTATGGAGAGCTCGCGTAATGGCGATTGGCTCATTACCAAAGTTCATATCATGCGAAAAGGCGCTGGCTTCCGTCGCAAGGGTGCAACTTCGACAGTTGGCTGGGATGAACTAACCGGCTTTGCAAATCAAGAGATCAATCAAGGGGCGACAAACCTCCTCTCAACTCTGAGCACATTACGACCTGCAGATTTAGCGACAGTTCTTCAAGACTTATCTCCTAAGCGTCGAGTCGAGGTTGCTCGGGCTCTCGATGATGAGCGGCTTGCAGATGTTATTGAAGAGATGGATGAACAAGAGCGAGTCGCTCTCTTGGCGGAACTTGAAGGCGAACGCGCCGCGGATGTTCTTGAAGAGATGGATCCAGATGATGCGGCAGATTTGCTTCGCGAAGTTGGCGAGGAGCGCGCGCAAGAGCTAATTGAGCTGATGGATCCCGACGATGCTGAAGATGTTCTACGTCTGATGACTTATGAGGATTACTCAGCCGGTGGCATGATGACCACTGAGCCAATTGTGATGTCTGCCGATTATTCAGTTGCCGATGCCCTGGCTGCGGTTCGCAAGAGCGAACTTTCACCCGCACTTGCATCGCAGGTCTTTATCTGCCGCCAACCTCTGGAGACCCCAACTGGTCGCTTCATAGGCATGGTGCATTATCAGCGCTTACTACGCGAACCTCCTTCAACTCTGCTCGGCTCTATTGTCGATACCAACACCCAAGGCGTTAATCCCGATGCAACCCTCCATGAGGTTGCGTCATACTTAGCCAGTTACAACCTGCTCTCGCTACCGGTAATCGATGCCAACGACCGCCTCTTGGGAGCTGTAACCGTCGATGACGTTCTCGATCACCTGCTGCCAGAGAACTGGCGCCATGACCATAGAGATTCAGCAGCAACAACCGCTGCGCTAGAGAATATCGATACCAGTTTTGATGAGGAGGTTTAACCATGGCGCGTAACAATGGTTTAGACACTCCACGCGAGACCCGTCGTTCGCTCCGTGCAAATTACGATCCAGAGGCATTCGGTCGCCTCTCGGAACGTTTTGCTCGTTTCTTGGGAACTGCGCGTTTCTTGGTCTATATGACCGTCTTTGTAATCGGTTGGATCTCCTGGAACGTACTCGCACCAGTTTCACTTCGATGGGATGAGTACCCATTTATCTTCTTAACTCTCATCCTCTCGCTGCAAGCATCATATGCAGCGCCACTCATTCTCTTGGCACAGAATCGCCAGGCAGACCGAGATCGTATTGCGCTCAATGAAGATCGTGCCCGTGGAGATCGCAACATTGCAGATACCGAGTACTTGACTCGCGAACTCGCAAGCCTTCGAATCGCACTTGGAGATGTTTCGACCCGCGATTATCTTCGCAGCGAACTTGAAGATTTCGCTAAAGAGATTGTCGAAGAGCTACGCAAGCCCCAATCTGACACCAAGTAACGACCCTTGGCGGATAACCAGCTTATCTACGATTTCTCGTATCGCTGCAGCGCTCTGGCTATTAGGTGCGCTCACAACCACTGGCGCGCCTTGATCTCCACCTTCGCGTAGATCGACGTTAAATGGAACCTTTCCCATTAATGGAACATCTGCACCGACGAGAGTTGTGAGGCGACGCGATGTCTCTTCTCCCCCACCACTACCGAAGAGCGCCATCTCTTCACCGCACTGTGGACAGGAGATTGCCGACATGTTCTCGATAACACCAATAACCCGCTGATGGATTTGGTGAGCAATTCGACCTGCTCGCTCAGCCACCTCAGCAGCAGCAACTTGTGGCGTTGTAATAACAACAATCTCCGATGTTGGAATTAACTGGCCTAATGAGATTGCCAGATCACCTGTTCCTGGCGGTAAATCGATAAAGAGGATGTCGAGATCGCCCCAGTAGGCATCAGAGAGTAATTGCTCAAGAACCCGGTGAAGAAGTGGGCCGCGATAGGCGATTGCATCTGAGCGTTCAGGCTTAAACATCTCCATCGAAACGACTTTGACTCCGTATGCCTCTAGCGGAATGAACATCTGATCAATAGCGGTAGGTCGCTGACCAATGAGTCCCATCAGACGTGGAATGGAGTGGCCATAGACATCGGCATCGAGGATTCCGACTCGAAGCCCTTTCTGAGCAGCAGCGACAGCTAGATTGGCAGTAAGTGATGATTTGCCAACTCCGCCTTTTCCGGATGCCACGCCTATTACTCGGGTAAGCGAATCAGCTTGAGCGAAAGAGATAAATGCTTCACGGCCATTTCGGAGCAGCTTCTTAATATTTGCTCGCTGCTCTTCAGTCATGACACCGAACTCGATTGTGACTTCGCGGACGCCCGCAACTGCGAGAACTGCGCTCTTAATATCGCCGGTGAGGCGGTCTTTCATCGGACAACCTGAGATAGTCAAGAGAATCTTTAGTTGAACCCGTCCATTGCTCTGCTCGATCGACTCAACCATACCGAGCTCGGTAATTGAGCGGTGGAGCTCTGGATCATTTACCTTACTGAGCGCTTCGTGAATTAACGATGTATCACTCATAACAAGTCAGGGTCGATCTTATTCTCTGGCCGCTTGAGAACCTTAGTTGGCTTTTCATCGAGCACAGATTCGATCTGCTTCTTTACAAAGGTCTTCGGGTTGAGATCGGCCGGTTTAAGATCTTCAAAGCCTGGACCAAGGTTCTCTTTCAAATCATTGGTTGCGTTGGTCGCTAAATTGCGAATCTTCTTCACCATCTTCGCCGCCTCAACTGCAAACTGAGGCAACTTATCTGGTCCGACAAGGACCATCGCCAAGATAGCGAGGCCAGCAATTTCACCGGCACCAAAGTCGAAGAACATGCGAGTACCTTAGCGCGCTAGTTGCCCGCTGTCAGGATAAGAGTTACCTCGTAGCTCTTTCCTGCACGAATATAGGTAATTTTCACCGTCTCACCAACATCGCGAGAGCGAACGGCAACAATCAACTCTTCTGGATTTGTGATTGCGCGCCCAGCAAACTCGGTAATGAGATCTCCAGGTTTGAGTCCAGCCTTAGCTGCTGGTCCGCCGGGCAAGATTGCACCGCTCTTGGAAGAGATCTGCGCACCTATACCACTTGCGGTCATATCAACTGAGACACCAATAATCGGATAGGTAGCTTTACCGCTCTTGATTAATTGTTCGGCAGTTTTGCGCGCTTGATTAATTGGGATCGCAAAACCTAAACCAATTGATCCGGTCTGTGAACCGAGCGCTGAACCAAGTGTTGCAATAGCGGTATTGACGCCAATAACTGCTCCAGTTGAATCGACCAACGGTCCACCAGAGTTCCCAGGGTTAATTGCCGCATCTGTCTGGAGGGCATTGATAAATGAGCTATCTGAGGATGATTCGCCAGCTGTAACGGCACGGTCCTTGGCGCTAATAATGCCGAGTGTCACCGTACCTTGTAGGCCCAAGGGTGATCCGATAGCTAGCACAGCATCGCCAACTGCAACTTTATCGCTATCACCAAATTGGAGTGCGCTTAGAGATCGGTTTGCAATCCGAAGCACGGCGAGATCGTATGAAGAATCTCTTCCGATAACCGTTGCCTCAAAAGCTGAACCATCTTGCAAGCGGACTTTAATTGCACCACCGCTGGTGACTGCCGATGAAATCACATGGTTATTAGTAAGGATGTAACCATCGCTAGATATAACAAAACCAGAGCCAGTAGCACCGCCATCGCTATCTTTCGCCTCAATCGATACAACAGAAGGCAGAACCCGCTTTGCGATACCTGCCACTGAGTTGGCAGGTCGTTCGATTGTTGCATTAGATTGAACAAGTCGAGGTGAGATACCGAAGATTGAACCGGTAGAAGATGCTCCGAAAACACCAGCGGTAATTCCGACAATTAACGCCAGTACAACGGCATTGCGGAGCGAGATGCTCTTGCCTGATGAGGTTGGAACACCCCACCAAGGGCCTTGACCGTTGATATTGGACATGGGTGTATTTTGCTACAACTTCGTCGCGAGCAACAATCCATCACCGACTGGAATCAAGGTTGTTGCCCAGGTCTCGTTATCGCTCCGGAGCGACTTTCCAGCTTCGCGAAGCGCAATCGTCTTTGGGTCACGTTGCGCAGGATCTGAAACTTTCCCACCGCCGAAGAAGTTATCGATAACAAAGACTCCACCACTTCTCAGGATTCTCTGAGCCTCTGAGATTGCGTAGGAGAGATCCTCTGGATTGTGGCGATAGATAACTAAGTCATATGCACGGTCGGTGAGTTTGGTCATCACTTCCATCACTGGATTGGTGATCAAACGGAAACGTTGTGGTGCAATGTCGGCGTCAGCAAAAGCCTCACGCGCAATAGCGGTGTGTTCTGCCTCATCATCTATCGATGTCAGAGTTCCGGACTTCAACATTCCATCGAGCAACCAGAGGGCACCGACTCCAGATCCGGTTCCAATCTCTACGACCGATTGTGCGCTTAGAAGGTGAGCAAGAAAGGCGAGATAGGCGCCAGCGCCCTGAGTGAGGTCATTGGTACCGATTTCAACGCCACGTGCGCGAGCTGCCGCTTTAATCGCATCCTCTGCAATAAAGCTCTCGGCATAGGAGTGCGGATCAATCATCATGAGAGGGACAATATCCAATCAACGAGCAATCGGACGCCATATCCAGTGCCGCCCTTTGGATTTTCTCCAGAATCGCTCTCGCTACGTCCAGTTCCTGCGATATCGAGATGAACCCATCTACGGTCACCGACAAAATGCTCGAGATAGAGCGCCGCTGTAACGGAACCGGCTGAGTAATTGTGCTTATCGGCGGCATGATTGAGATCGGCCACATCGCTTTCGAGTGAGTCGATGTAGTCATCGACCAACGGCATATGCCAGACACGTTCGCCGGCGCTTTCGCCAACTTCGCTTAGCTGATTGGCTAGCTTCTTATCGCGGGTGTACATAGCTGCGTATTGACGCCCTAGTCCGAGAGTCGCAGCCCCGGTTAGGGTGGCGATATCTACTAGGTAATCAGGATCTAAATTCTTGTTGGCGTATGCAAGACCATCTGCCAAGACTAAGCGTCCCTCTGCATCGGTATTGATTATCTCTACAGTAGTGCCGTCATATTGAGTAATTACATCCGATGGTCTCTGCGAAGTACCTGAGAGGGCATTTTCTGCACACATCATTAGTACCGAGACGCGGATATTTGGTTGAAGATCTGCGATGGCGGCGATTGTTCCAAGAGCTGCTGCCGATCCTGCCATATCGCTCTTCATGGCAACCATGAGATCGTAAGGTCGCTTCAGCGAAACACCACCTGTGTCATAGGTGATTCCTTTGCCGACGATGACAACGTGAGGCAGCGCAGCTGCACCCTTGACTTTAGATTGTGCAATCTTCTTTGGCACATAGGTGAGTTCGATAAATCGAGGGCCAGGCTCTGGTGATGACATTCCAACAGCTAGCAGACCGCCAAACTTTGCCAACTCTTTACCGGAACGCACCTTGATAGTGAGACCTTTACTGTTCGCGACTTTCTTAGCCTCTTGAGCGAGCCAGAGTGGGTTCTTGATATTGGAAGGCGTATGAATCAAATCGCGTGTGAGCACAACAGAATTGGCGATTGCATTGGCCTCAGCGAGCGCGCCTTCTTCATCGGTGGCGATGGTAAATGTCGGAATCTCAGCGGGTGAAGAGCTCTTCAAACTGTAGGAGTAGGCGCCGAGAATGAGGGAGATTGCGTGTGCCTTAACCTCAGCCTTCTTCGTTGGTAGCACCGAGATGAGATTGACCGCTTTGCCACGAACTTTTCGCCCAAGAGCTGCACCGGCTGTTCGAAAATCCTTAAGCGTCAGATCTCCTAAGGCAACGAGATAGAGGCGATCCATTTCGCAGTCAGAATGGAGTACGGGAATCTCAAATAGCTCACCGGCTTTTCCGGTGGGAGCGAAGAATGCCACTTCATCGATGAGGTTGATCTCGAAGAACTTCTCAACTGAAGCGACGAGAGAACTCTTCCCATGAATTTTAAATTCACCCTCAGAGTTCTTGGTAAATCCGAGCGCCAAAAGATCGCCGCTTACGAGCGATTCAAGGTTTGGGCTTACCGAGTAGAGAATTTTCGAGCGCCTTACTTCTTGATGAGAGCGACTGCAGCCTCTAGGGCGGCGCTGAGATTGTTCGCCTCCTGCGGATTGAGCTCGACCACCAAACGTCCTCCGCCTTCAAGCGGGATACGCATCACGAGCGAACGCGCCTCCTTGGTAACTTCCATTGGGCCATCACCAGTGCGGGGTTTCATTGCTGCCATGGCATAAGTATCCCGCATCGAACCCCTCTTATGGAAATCGGAGTGAGGCCGTTATGCGCAGTTAGAGGCCGAGTTGGCTTGTTATGCGACGTTTTCCCGCCTCAATTAGCGCTTGAACTGAGCGCTCTGGGACATGTAGCTGTTCTGCAATAGATGCCACCGACCACCCTTTGAGGTAATGCAAGGTGAGAATAATCCGCTCCTCCTCAGGGAGTGCAGCGATTAGCTCTGCAATCGTCTGAGGAGCGCTCATAGGTATAGAGGTTACTCCAGTTGTCTAGCAAAGCGTGTGAGAGAAATCTTGACGCCAAGGAGGATAAATGGCTTCACCACATAAAAAACAAGCGCAGGGGCTTCAATCTCCTCTGACCAGTTAAAACGCGATTTGCTCGCGCCAAGCTCCTCGACGACGAAAGACCCGGTACCGCGAATAATGCGTCCGTAGTGAATCACATCGCATCGTACTGGCGGCTCCCAAGCGGTGACTTTCATTAAATCGAGTAGGCCAAGGAATTTAAAGCGAGGGTAGAACTTATGAAGCGGGCCGGTGAAGGCAGCTATCGAAGTTCCGACTCCCTCAATTTGCTCGCTTGTTACCCAGACTTTGGTCTGGAGCATCCATTCACTCTGGCCCTGCCAATCCGCAATCGCCGCCCACACTTTCGTTGCTGGTGCGGAGATATCTTGAGATAGTTGGAGAGTATTAATTCTCATAATGTTCCATTATGAACTTAATCGACTCTTCAATCGACTCTGACCAGAGCACCAAATCTCTCATTCCTGGCTTTACGAATTCTTGATCTTCTAATTCGATAACTAGCTCGTGTAATTTGCGATACACGCCGTATGGATCGAGAATCACAATGGGTTTCTGGTGAAAACCCAAGTATCTACCGACCCATATCTCAATCAACTCTTCTAGAGTTCCTAGACCACCGGGAAGCGCGATAAAGGCATCGGCCAGCTCTTCAATCTTTCCCTTTCGAGTGCGCATTGAATCGACAATCACCAGCTCATCACTATCGTGATCGGCAAATTCAATATCGACAAGGCGCTGCGGAATAATTCCGATTGTCTTACCGCCCTTGCTCCGCGCACCTCGAGAGATTGCTCCCATCGATGAGATATGGCCGCCACCTGAGACGAGTTCAGCGCCAGATTCCGCAATTGCTTCTCCTAGTTGAAAGGAGAGGTCGATGAACTTCGGGTCGATGGTCGGTGAGGATGAGCAATAAACGGCGATACGCATGCGCAGAAGGATAGGGCCATTCACGTTATCCTTGCTCTATGTCATCACTTGCACACGGTCATGGAATTGCAACTCTCTCAGGCGGCACGGTTCTCGATGTCTGGTTTCCAGCACCAGCTCTAGGTCCGATTGTCGGCAACCCAGATCCATCATTGGCTGCGCTAGCAACATCCGATGCTGATCGAGGAGTAACGCGCGAAGTTATCTCAATTGAAATCGACCTCACCAGCGCGCCAGCAAGTGCTCAGGATGCATACCTTCGCCTCCACCTCCTCTCTCATCGACTAGTGAAACCACATGGTCAATCACTCGATGGAATATTCGGCTTACTTTCAAATGTTGTGTGGACCTCGGTTGGGCCTTGCGCAGTAGAAGGTTTCGAACTCACTCGTGCCCGACTCAAGGCGAAGTACGGTGCAGTCACTGTATATAGCGTCGATAAGTTCCCACGAATGGTTGATTACGTGATTCCCGCTGGAGTTCGAATCGCTGATGCCGATCGAGTACGACTTGGCGCATATCTCGCACCCGGCACAACGATCATGCATGAAGGTTTCGTCAACTTTAACGCTGGAACTCTCGGCACCTCCATGGTTGAAGGTCGAATTTCAGCCGGTGTAGTTGTGGGCGATGGCAGTGACGTTGGTGGCGGTGCTTCGATTATGGGAACCCTGAGCGGTGGCGGTAAAGAGGTAATTTCGATCGGCGAGAAGTGCCTACTGGGTGCTAACTCTGGCCTCGGAATCTCACTGGGTAACAACTGTGTCATTGAGGCCGGAACGTACATCACAGCTGCAGCGAAGGTCTCTCTCCCAGATGGCCAAGTTGTTAAGGCCGGCACGCTCTCTGGTGCAAACGATCTCTTATTCCGTCGCAACTCATTGACTGGTGGACTGGAAGCAGTTATGCGCACCGGTACCTGGGGCGGACTAAATTCAGTTCTGCATGCAAATTAATATCATTTTGATATCTCTAACGAATTAGGCTTACTCCGCAGGCGAGAACCATGGCGACGGTAACTTCGCCCTACTTCTAAATGTGTCACCGCGAATCACTTGCGAGACGCCAAAAGTCGAGGTCCCTTTAATCCACGTCACCGCACCGGCGGAATTTCGTGACATCACCTCTAGCGACAGAACGTTAGGCAAACCAAAAGCACCAGCAACTAAAGCTTGTGAAGCTGCTACCCGCCATGATGCATAACGTGGATTGAGCGCTGTCGTGATACTCGCGGTATCGGGCACTGACTGGGTATAACTCGTATAACCGCCCCAGGCATCGGCTGAGGTCTGTGTGGCGCCACCGGAAGAAGAGAAGTAATAGGCCTGAATAGGCTTGCCTTCGCTGAGAATCGCTAGACCGGTCGAGCTATCGACAACCGTGCGGAGAACAGCTGCTCGCCAAATCTTTCCAAATCGCGCTTCGCCCTCTTTGGCGTATCCAACAAAGTTCTGATCTGAGATGTGTGAGTAGAGATGGCAATCACAGGATGCCTTGATGCTTCCCATCTTCGATAAGGCAAAGCTCCGAGAAGCGATGGTCTGGGCCTCCAACATCGCCGCTGGCCACGATGATGAGACTTCGCTGATGCCGAGCAAATACTCATCATGGAGAGATAGTGAATTGGTGACAGCTAGCGCGCCTTTAACAACTCTGATTTGAATATATCCATACCTAAATCGCTCAACTGGACCGCTACCTTGAACCGATACCAGTGGCACTACCCCACCGCTCCAACGTAAGGTGAGAAGTGAGTGGTTATATCCTTGAATCGTCTTTCTATCAGGGCTGATAGCAAGGGTGAGCTTCTTCTTATTTGCGACAGTGGTCAAAAGTTGATCTTCATGGAAGAGCTGCAGCGATGTTCCCGCTGACGTTGTTGAAAATGTTACTTGCTTGAGCGCATTTCCAATATTGACTCGGATAGTTGCGGTATCTACAACTGGCGCGACTTCAACATCTTTGTAGTAGTACTTAAGAATCGCAGTTGCGCTCTCACCTTGTACGGCTCTCTCTTTTGCACCAATCTGACTCATGCCGACTCCGTGGCCAAATCCAGCGCCGGTAAAGGAGAAGCTCGCTGGAATTTCGTTAGCGAAGACAGGGTTGAGTGAGTTGAAGAAAAGTGAGAGAAGAAGGAGCGAAGTTACTCGCTTAAACATCCTCATCGGTAGATGCGCTCTTTCCAACATTCATAAATTCGCGATATTGAGCAATTACCTCTGCCGGGTTACCACGTGCCATCAACTTGCCTTTATTGAGCCATATGACTTCATTGCAGAGCTCCTCAATTGTGGCGAGTGCGTGGCTCACTAGAATTAGAGCTCGGTCGGCGGTACGAAGCTCTTTCATTCGATTGAGCGACTTTGCCTTAAATTTGGCATCGCCTGTGCTAAGCGCTTCATCTACGATCAAGATATCTGGCTCGGCGATTGCAGCAACTGAAAAGGCCAATCTGGCAAACATTCCAGATGAGTATGTTCGCATCGGCGAATCAATTGCTTCGCCTAGTTCAGAGAATTCAGCGATGGCATCGAACTTGGCATCAATCTCACTGCGAGACATGCCTGCTGCGAGACCGCCTAGATATACGTTTTCGCGGCCAGTCATGGATGGATTGAAGCCAACACCGAGCGCGAGCAAGGTACTTACGCTTCCAAAAACTTCGATACGGCCTTTTGTTGGTGGGACGATGCCTGAGATCACGCGCATGAGCGAGGATTTTCCGGCTCCGTTAGAGCCAATAATTCCCAATACGGTTCCATAATGAACATCGAGAGAGACGCCGTCTAAAGCATGAACGGTGCGCGTGAACTTTCGCCCACGACCTAGTGACTTCAAGCGAGCTTTGAGAGTTGGCTTCTTATCTATTGAGGTGGTGTAAGTCAGCCCAAGATTTTGGACTGAGACCGCGATGGAACCGCGATCATGTTCGTGGCTAAAGTCGGACAGCGAAATCACGCTCCCTCGATAGGAAGAAATAAGTGCCTACAACAAATATGGCAAAAGCAAAGGTGCTGGCGTGAGCCATCCCAAATGTAGTTGGAGCTTGCGCATGTACCATCACGCGAGACCAGGAGTCGAGCAGATAGAAGAGTGGATTGAAGATTTGAAAGGCTTTGATGCCATCTGCAACTTTCGATGCCTCATAGAGAATAGGTGAGAGATAGAGCAAACTTCTGGTGAGGTAGGGCAACATGCTCGAGATATCTCGAAAGTAAACATTGACGCACGACATCAATATGGCCAGTCCAAGTCCCATCACCACGGCTACAAACAGTATTGGAATCGCCCAGAGCATCTGCCACGAATACGGAAGGCCAACAAGAGCGTGAATTACAAATGCCACCGCCAAAGTTGGTAAGAAACGTAAAATAGCTACGACAACCGCCGAGATTGGAAGCATGATTCGCGGAAATGAAGTGTTGAGAATCAGGCGTTGCCCTGAGGTGATTGCCTTAACTCCGCCGGTAAGGCTATTTGCGATTAAATAGAAGAGAAATAGCGATGCCGTGAGATGGGCAAAGCGCGTCGCATCACTGGTTCCGCCAATTACATAGATAAGAAGGAAATAGACGCCTGAGAGAAGCAACGGGTTGAGAATTAGCCAGAGTTGGCCGAATACAGATCCAAAATTCTGTTCGCGGAGCTGGGAACGTGCAAACTCTGCAACAAATGCCTTTCGATGCCAGAGCGAGCGCATATACGTGCGCATCGGCGGAAGGCCCGCCTTAAAGGGCTCGTAGATAAATAGTGGTTCGCTCACGAAGGGAAGATTACCCCAGCACGCTCCGACCTAGCGCTCTGCTGGGACGAGATTCTTCGGTGAAGTGATAAATCCCGCACCCCATGCGAAGTGCATCGTTGGAATTACCGCTAAGAGATAGATGAATTGCGTAATGGAGCGGGCAATAGCGATTGAAGCCACCGGCACGAAGAGACCGTAAATCAGCGCCGGCAGGTAAAGGATTGGATGTAAGAGCGCTCCACATAGGAGTGAAATCAAAAATCCACTCAATGCTAGAGGCGGAGCTAAATATCGATAGTTGATTGTTCCCTGATGGCGACGAGAAACCACTCTCCGCCAACGTCCATACTCGAAGTACTGCTTTGCAAGCGCGGTGAGATTTGGTCGTGGTCGATATGTGACTTCTAGTCGTGGATCGAAATAAATGGTTCCACCGTTACTACGCAAGCGATAGTTGAGCTCCCAATCCTGAGCTCGTGTAAATCGCTCATCGAATCCACCAATGGCGATAAGTGCTTGGCGCTGGAAAACTCCTAGATAAACGGTATCTACAGCGCCAGCTTCTCCCCCAGTATGAAAACGTGATGCACCAACTCCTAATGGGCTACGCATCGCCGCAGCAACCGCTCTCTCGAAGGCGGTGACTCCCTTGGCCGCCATCATTCCGCCGACATTTACCGCGCCGGTCTCTTCCAAAAGTGCGACCGCGATAGAGATGTAGTTCTTTGGAATCTGTGCATGGCCGTCAACTCGTACGATAATTGAACCGCTCGAAGCTTTCAGTGCAATATTGAGCCCTGCTGCAGTTCGCCCAGTTGGATTACTCACAACAATTATCCGTGCATCTTCACGATGGAGTTGGTCGGCTATTTCTTGAGTTCGATCACGAGATGGCCCAACGGCAAGAACAATCTCTAAATCACCCAGATAATCTTGAGTAAGGATTGAGCGGACAGAATCTGCTAGATATGGCTCTTCATTGAGAATCGGGAGGATGACAGAGACTGGTGGCAGTGGTGAGCCAGCTAACCCATGATTGACCTGTGTCGCCATAACCCGGTAACGCTATCGCCCAAGTACCCTACGCATGTGAAATCAACGCGCGCGATTCGGATAATTACCGCACTCTCTGTGGGAGTTGTCGCCATCTCCGCCATTACCTGGCTCGGCCTCGGCCAGGTCAGCGGTCAGATTTCGCGTATCGATGTCTTCGCTGGCCTATCTGATCGTCCAGAGAAGGTGAACTCGGCGCTTAACTACCTCGTTGTGGGCTCGGATAACCGAGAAGGTCTTACCAAGGAGCAGATTAAGAAGTTGCGAGTTGGTGGCGTTAAAGTTGCAGCTGGCGGTCGTTCTGACACGATGCTCTTGGTTCATATCAGCAAGAACCGAGATGCCGCATATGTTGTCTCTCTGCCACGAGACACCTTGGTGACAATTCCAGAGCACGTAAGTTCTATTGACGGAGAGACGATGGTCTCGGCGCGACCAGGAAAACTCAACTCGGCATTTGCCTACGGTGGCGCACCACTGCTCATCCAGACTATTGAAGGTGCAACTTCGCTCAAGATTGATCACTACATTGAAGTCAGCTTCGCCGGTTTTGTTGGTGTCGTTGATGCGCTTGGCGGCATTGAAGTCTGCTCAAAGGTCGATATCAACGATTCGAAGAGCCATTTGGTTTTGAGCG